>CAZFMX010000043.1:0-26535 GCA_964520425.1 uncultured Desulfobacteraceae bacterium | reverse complement strand
GGAAAAAGATAAATGAGAAAAATGCAGAGGCGGCAGGAGAAGCTGCCGTAGCTGACGCACGGCCTTTAAAGGCGGCAAGGTTCAAGGTGCAGATTGCCAAGACCATGGTAAAACGGGCAATTCTCGCCACTCTTTAAGAATGTTTGGATTAATTTAATAGAAGGGGGTATGGGAGGAGGTTCGATTCACCTTACCCCCTCCATTCGCTTGTTCGGAACATACATTGACTTTATCGAAAAGATCAGAGGGCTGGGGCCCATCCCCATTTCCCGTATCTTTTTCCTCACGCGGGACTCCATATAGCGCGAATGCTTGTCGGCGAAGACAAACCAAAGGTGATGTAGAAATACTCACCAAATATCTTTCATAGATAATTTTTAGCCTATTTCGGGACTCTACCGACCAAGCTTTGCGTCCACAAACCTACTGATCTCGCATTTCTTGATCTTTTTCTTCCTTTTCATGACCTATGCCCGGCATATAGCCACCAAAAGCGGGCTCCGGAAATCGATATAATAATGTTGACGCCCGGATTTGAATTTGTTAGACAAGATTCCCTGTTTCATATAGGATAGTAAATCTAATCCCCGGTAGCTCAGTTGGTAGAGCAGGTGGCTGTTAACCACCCTGTCGGCGGTTCGAGTCCGTCCCGGGGAGCCATTTCGACGCGTTCAGGGGCATCCACATATATGGTATGCCCATTTCACTTGCTCAAGGCCTCCGGCCCAGACTCTGAATGCGACGAAATGGCCTTGAGCGACCCCGAACCTAGTCGAGGGGGAATCGAAAGGCCAATAGAAAAAAAGGCTTCATCTATCAGATGAGGCATTTTTTATGGTAAGAGCTTCTTTAGTGGATTTATTCCCAATCCTCTTCCTCCTCTTCTTGGTACACCCTCTTCTTTATGATCTGCCTAATGAAACCGTATATCATGACCAGGGCTCCGAGGAAAAAGAGGAACTCATAGAGATGGTTTGCCAGGTAGGTCATCCAAATGGCCTTTCGCTTGATTTGCTGATGCCATTCAGTTTCAAGATCGTTTAAAGATATCGAGAGGCTCTCCAGTATAGCCACATTCACATCTGCGCCTTCTTTCAGGTAATCTAAGATCGAGAGGACACCTTCCAGACCATATGAGGCTATCATATATTCCACCAGACTCTTGCTCTCCTCGTAGGCTAGTAAAAGGAGGCGCTTGTTGTTGGGGAACCTCTCTGCAAGTGATCGAATGGACAGATATCTCCCCGAAAGGACAGCCTCATCCAGAACAGAGTTTCCCTGGTCCAGAATGATTTCGGCGATACCGTCACTCGCCCACTGGCAGATCCCCTCATCAAGCCATCTGGGGAGATTCACTCTTTTGATATGATGATGCAGCAGAAGATGACAGAGTTCATGTTTCAGGGTTCTCGCAAGAGTAAAGGGCTGCGTTTTCATCTTTGAATAATCGATCACAATCTGATTTGTGCTCGATGCGGCAAAGGCCACAACAAAATCGCTTCCCGCCACCTCTTGGAAAGTCTCGCTCCTACTGATCAAGAAGATCGTTGGGATGAAACTCACTGGCCAAGAAAAAGTTTCTTCCAGTTCTCGCTTTAGCCCCGGGTAGAGGAAAGCCACCTCCTGCGCGGCAATCTCAAAGGAATCCTCAAAATGAATAACTACCTCTTTTTGTTGAAGGGTTTTCCACTCATCAGCATAAAGAGGGCCAGAGGAAATGATGAGAAGGGTTGCCAACAATATGGGGGCGAAGGCGTGTACACGCGATTCCTTATCCATACATCCGTATATAACCATTCACAGGATATGGTGAGATTGAAAGTAAATCATTATTCTATGGCTTGAACTGCTTGTGACATCTGTCTTCCTAATGAATACCTCCTCAAACGTCAGACTATTTCGAATAAAAACCCTCATCAGGCACGCATCGTCCTGATGAGGGAGGGGCCAAAGGTCTGAGAGTTTACTTTTACTTTATAGCAGATTTCAAAGCCTTCCCGGGGACGAATTTAGGAACCTTCTTTGCCTTGATGTTGATCTCCTCTCCGGTTTGTGGATTGCGGCCTTTTCTGGCCTTTCTTTTATCCACTTTGAATGTGCCGAAACCCACCAATGTCACTGTATCTTTCTTTTTCAGTGCCTTTGTAATAGACTGCAAAACACAATCCACCGCAGCCTGGGCTTCTTTCTTCGTGGATACGACCTTAGCTACCTGATTTACCAGATCTCCTTTGTTCATGTCCTAAGCCCTCCTTTCCTTCGAATAGGTCAACGGTTAAACAGACTAAGTGCGAAAATAACGGAATGAAAAATAAAAAACAACCAAAAAATGTTTCAAAAACAGCTTCGCCGCCAATATTTCTATATGAAGGATATTGATTTCTTTCTCTTTGAAAAGGGAGCATGGATCTTTTTGTATATTCTCGGAATGGTTGCTAGACATTCCTACAGGGGATAAGCAAAGATCTTTTCAGTATTGTCCATCCATTTCGACCGACTTTCGGAAATATCCTTGCCTTATTAAAAATGATCGCACACACTTCAATCAATAGAAGAGTTGCTCAAGCAACCACAATGTGGTATATGCATTCATCCAAGGAGGCGCCCTTAAATGGATGAAAAAGCCGCAAGATTGAAGAAAGAGGCCCTGATCCACGACCTCAATAACATGGATTCATTATTGGTCGCGTTTTCAGGAGGTGTAGACAGCACCTTTCTGCTGGCCGTAGCCTGCGAGGCACTGGGAAAGAGAGTCGTTGCCGCCACGGCAGATTCCGTGACCCATCCCTCTAGGGAAAGGGAAGAGGCGATCCGGTTTACCAAGGAGAGGGGGATCGAGCACATTATCTTTCCGTCCGATGAAAACACGATTCCCGAGTTTGTCGCCAATGCCCCGGACCGATGCTATCACTGCAAAAAAGCCCTCTGCCGTAAACTCCAGAAGATCGCTGAGCAAAAGGGAATAGAACATGTGGCTCATGCAGCCAACACCGATGACTTCAATGATTACCGTCCAGGATCAGCGGCGGCAGAGGAAATGGGACTTATCGCCCCTCTTCTGAAGGCCCAACTGAATAAGGAAGATATCCGGTTTCTCTCCAAAGAGATGGGGCTTCCCACGTGGAATAAACCCTCCATGGCATGCCTTGCATCAAGGATCCCCTATGGTGATGCCATTACGGAACAGCGACTGAAGATGATAGAGCAAGCTGAAATGTTCCTTGAAAAAAAAGGCTTTAGGCAATATCGGGTCAGACATCACGGAACTGTGGCCAGGATAGAGGTGAATGGCAACGATATTGAAAGAATAGTCGATGCCGTTTCAAGGGAGAGCATCGTAGAAGAATTCCGGCGGATCGGCTTTGACCATATTGCCGTAGATCTTGAAGGGTATGTGTCCGGAAGCATGAACAGGGCGCTGGGGAAATAGAAAAAGAAACAACAGTTTTGTGCCTTGAAAATCCGATTAAATGGGAGCCCGGGGATCCCAAGACTAAGGTTTAAGGTGTAAGGTATATGGTATACGGCCAACGAACCGCTAATCTAACTTATGATTGCTACCGTATACCGTAAACCGTATGCCGTATACCTCTTTCTTCAGATTGCTGAGCCACATTCAGTCACACATTTTTTCAAGAGTCTAAAGTGCTTCAAAAGGATAAAGATGAGTCACGAAGTCATATTAAGAGATGCTTTTAAGAAATACACTGTTGATCAGGACAAGATCATCTCCCCTGAACAGACCGTTCTGAGATTTAGAGAAAAACTGAAACAGGTGGACCTGGATATCTTGGAAAGAACCATGAGGATCGATAACGGACGTCTGGATATCCCTATCTATTTCAGCATGTGCGGGAAGGATGCGGAGGAAATCATCGGCACAAAGAAACAGATGGGCAAGGGAGGCACACCCCATCAATCTGAGGCAAGCGCCGTCATGGAGCTTGCGGAGAGATTCAGCTTTTTTTCTTTCTGTAAAAACCCAAAGCATTTCTTTGCAGAAGAGTCCCGAAACCTGAAAGAGCCTGCTTTGTCATTTGATTCTATTGCCCAATCTGTTCACGACGACTCTGATGAGCTTGACGTCGCAAAAGAATTATATTCCAGACTACCCCTCCAGTGGACATGGGGCTATAACCTGACTCGACAAGAAGAAATCCTTGTTCCTTTTAACTGGTTTTATATGATCAACGAATTCAACGGTCCTTGCGCAGGGAACTGTGTTGAAGAGGCCTTGAGTCAAGGAATCTGCGAGGTGGTGGAACGCCATGTGTCCTCTGTCGTTAGCCGAAATAGGCTGAAGACACCAGCCGTTAGAATAGAATCGGTCAGTAATCCCATGGTCCGGGAAATGATCGAAAAATATCAGAAAGTAGGTATTAAGCTGTTTATCTCAGACTTTTCTCTAGATACCGGCATCCCCAGCGTTGGCGTTCTCGCCTATGATCCCGCAACCTTTCCGGACAAAAGTGAAATAGTCTGGACTGCCGGAACTACGCCTAATCCCCAAAAAGCCCTGAGTAGAGCCCTCACGGAAGTGGCCCAGCTTGCGGGCGACTTCAACACCAACTCCAACTACGTCGCGAGTGGTCTGCCAAAGTTTAACTCCTTGGAAGAAGCCCGATTTGTCCTTCAACCCTTCAAGGAGATAGACATCGACTTATTGCCTGACATCTCCCACGATAACATCAAGGTGGAGGTGGAAAACTGTATCTCCGCCCTATCCCGTATCGGTATGGACGTCATCGTAATCAATACCACACACCCCAAACTTGAAATCCCCGCCTTCTACACCATTATCCCCGGTGCCCATTTCCGGGAACGGGCCGCAAATACTAGTGTAGGCATGTTTTCAGCCAAGCTGATTGCCGAAGCCGGTGATCCTAGCCGCGCTATCAGTGAGTTAAAAACGATGGATTCTCTCATGCCTAGGAAATACTATGTCCAATTCTTTCTGGGAATCTCCCATCTTTCCTTAGACGAGCCATCTAAGGCCCTACCCTATTTGGAAAAGGCCTTGGCGCTGGGCCCTCATGAAGAGGATATTCCAAGCATCTACTCATATATGGGCCTCTGTTTGAAAGAACTGGCCCAATATAGTGAATCCATTGCCGCACTTGAAAAAGGGGAGCAATACGACAAGGAGAGACCGGATATCTACAATCTGATGGGGTTCTGTTACTTCAAACTGAAAGATCATGAAAAGGCCATTCAGTGTTTTCGAAAGGTGCTGGCACTTAATCCCGACTCAGCTATTGACTACGCCAATATCGCCTCCAATTACAGGGAGATGGGGGAAAAAGAAAAAGCCATCCGATATTACCGATTTGCCCTGGAACTGGACCCCTCCATCGACTTTGCCAGGCAGAACTTGGCGAATTTGGAGAACTGAACGGCGATTGGAGAACTGAACGGCGAACTGTATAGAGGAGTGTAGTGCACAGGAACGGACCATATCGGGACCTTTATATCTATTTCATAGACGGCCCTGTGAGGGCTGAGGATGTGCCTGAGTTTGATGCGGGTTTTCTCGGTAATTGGGTGGAGGATAGGAGTTCTTTTCTCTTCTTCTCATACCCGGCCATGGATTGGGTCTCGGCCCTTGTAGCCAAAATCCCTGAACTCAATTTCGTTGATGAATATCATTTTTCATACGACCAGTGGCAAGGGCGTAAACTCGAACCCTTTACAATAGGGGATCTCCTGGTCACCCCTCCCTGGGAGGATCAGCCAGATACGCCCGAGGAGAAAAAGATCCTCCTGGATCCCGGCGTCGTTTTCGGCACAGGACTTCACCCCACAACCGAGGATTGTTTACGGGCTATGGCCCTTCTCCGCCGATGGTTCGATTACCGGCGAGTCTTGGACATCGGCACAGGCACAGGCATCCTGGCCCTGGCTGCCATTAAACTCGGTGCCGACAAGGCCATAGCCGTTGATCTTAACCCCCTTTCCGTCAAAACAGCCCAACGTAATGTGGCCCTTAATGGCCTGGATCATCATATTCAAGTGGTTGAGGGGAGAGCAGAAGATGTGTTGGCAGTGCGGGCAGATCTCGTCATTGCTAACATCCACTATGAGGTCATTGTTCAGCTTATATCCCCCGAAGAGTTCTTGAATAAACCATGGATTATCATCTCAGGCTTGATGCACACACAAGCCCGGCATATCAAGGGAGAGATGGAGAAGAGGGGGATGAAGTTGATTCAGGAATGGGACAAGGACATGACATGGCACACCATGTTGATGAAATCTCACTGAAAAAAAGGCGGGCTGACGAGCCCGCCTTCTCTCTAATCCATTAGGGCTTACTCTCTAGGCCACCATATCCTTGACTTTCTTCAAGGGGCGAATCTTCACCACGTTACGAGCTGGCTTTGCCTTAAATACAGTCTCTTCACCCGTAAACGGGTTGATGCCCTTTCGAGCCTTTGTTGCCGGTTTTCTCTTGACTTCAATCTTCATAAGCCCCGGCAGGCTAAACTGACCGGCGCCACCTTTCTTGATATGACGCTCGATCAAGGCGCTCGTCTCATCGAAGACCGAGGATACTTGCTTCTTGGTCAATCCGGTCTTTCCCGAGATTTCCGCCATAATAGCGGATTTGGTCATGGGTTTCCTTATCGCTGCTGCTTTTTTTACTGGTGCTGCCTTCTTTGCCTTCTTTGCTGCCTTTTTTACTGCCTTTTTCTTTGCTGCCATGAGACCTCCTTTCTGTTGAAGCGTTTTTGTATTCTACCTAAAAGATATCTCGCCCCCCTGCCAATACACTATAATAAACGGTCAACACGTTTATACCATATTGAAGGTCCGTAATATATAGGATTCTCCAATTGTGTCAACTTTTTTTTTATTTTTCCTATACTAATAAGGTTCAACTCAAGGTTTGAAGCCTTTGGATACATCCTTCTGGGATCTACAATATGTCAAAATCCTTTCTAGAAGTACATAATAGACGGGAACAAAATTCTTGGCAAGTTCTTCTGAGCCTGTTATCCCTAACGTTGCATAAAATACATGACAAGAGGTTCTAGAAAACAATAATAGCAAGGATCTTAGCATAATCCGAGACTATTCCTGAAAATCGCCAAACGTGTATTCCAAGTTAATCCATTCAATTTGTCATATTTTATACCCTACGGGAAAGCCGAGAATACCGCATCTTCTTTGTCGCCTGCCGTGCCGAAGCCTTGGCGAAGGCTGGTCAAGAGTTCGCGGTAATTACTACAGCTTCACCCTTAACGCCACAGATCTGCAGCATCCTCAACTTTTTAAGCGTTAGGGCTATCTCACTAACTCGACATTTTTTGAGTGGACCCAGCAGGTTCGGGCATCTGCCAATTCTATTTGATACCAGCTTCCTCTGTCTTCAACAAGCGTGAACTCTGTTCCGGAATGAAGGGGGTCTTTGAAACTCGGCTCATAGGTATCGCTGTTGCCTTTCCTGGCAACCACTTCCCCGCTGATGACTACACCAGGGCGGCTGTTTCGCAAGGAAAGCTCTTCAGCTAGAAGGGAGCCGGCCAAAAGAAGAGAAAGGATGAAAGACACGGTGATACACCATTTCAGGTAAGAGGCTTGTGAGAAGATTCTGATGACAGCAGCAGTCCACAGCATTATAGAACAGACTGAAAAGATGATTATTCGACCTTTTGTGGACAGATCATAGTGCCAGAAAAACAGGGTTTTCAAGACTTTAGTTTCCTGCTTTTCTTCGATGTCATCAAGACGTTTTTTTCTGGCGTAATCAAGATTTTGTTTTAGATTAGGGTCATTGGAAATGTATTGCTCGGCACGACGGTAATTGAGAATGGCCCGCCCCAGGTCCTTCAATCGAAAATAGATATTCCCAAGATTATAATAGAGCTTTCCATTCTGAATGCCGCTTTCCCGAAGGATTCGCTCATAGCGCATGGCGGCCTTCCTATAGAGATCTTCTGCCTGCGAGGGAGATACGGCAGCCACTTCATTGGCCTGGCGAAAAAAATCCTTTGCCTGAGCGTAAAGATCCGCCACTTGGGCTTCGTCTAGGGATTCTGCCCTCAACGAGAGTGCGAAAAATCCTGCTGTAAGAAGCATAATGATCAGGAAAGCTAAGATTTGGGAATAAGATTTAACCATGGGAACACTAAAACCTTTCGCAACTGTTCAGACTCCTGAAAACGTGTATGATCATATGTGGACGCAGCAATCTCTTTTCAGGGACGAAAGTCAGATTAAGGTTTAAGGTCTACGGTTTACGGTTTACAGTAGATTAGGGGCCTCCAGCCGTATACCGTGTACCTTACACCTTATACCTCTTCTCACTTCAACTTCTTTTCAAGATCCTTTGCCAAAAGGATACCCTGCTCCGCAATAGAAGACGCATCAGAACTTCCACCGATTCCAGCATAGCGACCGGCCTCACACCTTTCAAAAAGGGCTTTAAGCCGATCAAGAGTAGCTTGATCCAATCCTTTTGCCTCTAACGCTTCTTTGACATCATTGAACGTCAGAGCTCCTTTGGCCATACGCAACTTGTCTCCCAGGTAGTGACGAAAGGCGTCCTGAACCATGTCACAGGCAGGGGCACTTATAGTCGAACCCTGTGCCTGCTTCAAAGACCTTTCAAGACGGCCGAATGCCTTTCTTGCCCTGACCTTCATGGGATCTGCATTTCTTTTTCGAATAAGAGCAATCCCTGACAACAACAAGATATAGCAAAGAGGGGGCCCCACAAACAAACAGATCCACAGAGGTGAACGAAACCATGAGAGTGGTGTCAACCGTTGATTTACTAGGACCCCCATGTCCTCGTAGTTGAAGGCGATTCCCTTGGTCCATGTCTCGATTTCACTGCCTGGGGATTCCACAGGATTTACACCTTCCGCGTCAAGGGCCGTGATGATCTTCGTCTTATTGACCGTGAGAGGTATCGGTTCCGAACGAGCCACGCGATAGGTCCTCGTAACGGTATCAAAATAGGGAAGCTCTATGGATGGAATTTCTTTGACATCCGGTCTGAGGGCCCGAATGGTCTGGGTGAATACCTTGGATTTGCCCAAGATCTCGGCTGTCGCTCGCTCCTTAGGCACCTTAAAGTCTCTAGCAAGCCTGAGTTGTTCGTTCAATGGCGGGAGTTCCACATATTCAAGAAAATCCGGTCCGCTCAAAGAAAGGGTCAACGTGATTGGATCTCCCACATTCACCTCTGTGGGCGTTGCGCGAGTCTCGATCTTATACTCTCCCACGTGACCTGCAAAATTCGCAGGTCGTCCCTCCAAAGGAAGGTCGGAAATTCGAAGATCTAGCGCATTTGAAGGGACAACCACCGTCTTATAGATCCCTCTTCGACCAGTGCCAAAGAAATCACTCCCAAAAAAATCATCATCAAAAAGGTTGCGCTGCCTCTCATACCCTGTCAGGGCACTGCAGGCCACGGTGGCGGGCTCGATGGTGACATTGCCTGAACTTACGGGAATAAGGACTTTCTGGAAAGTAATGGTGGCATACTGCTTCCCGCCTTCCCTGCCCCGGCCCTGAACGCCGATGGCCTCACCATCACCCAGAGGGATGCGGTACACCTTGTTGCCGGATTGCGTATCCACCTCAGGATCGGCAAAACGGAAGGTATTGTCGTTGAGTAAGGGAAGGGTGAAATGATAGTCCCTGACATCCTTTCCTATAAACCAAGTTACCGTCAGGATCACCGGCTCGCCCACATAGCAGTGATCCTTTGATAAGCTCATCCTCAACTTGAAATCTTCGGTCTCCACTGGCTTGTGCGCATTGATCACAACAGGATTGGTTTGGGTGGAACGGCCGTTCGAGATTATGGTGATGGAAGGAATGACAAGGCGCCCCTCTCGTTTAGGTGTCAGCTCATAGGAGAAGAAATAACCCTCTTGTACATCCTCGGTTACTCTGCCGTTTATGATGGTCACTGATCGTCTGCTATTCTGCTGTCCACCCCGAAAGGACACGGCAAAATCCTTGACGTGGGAGAAATCAGGTTGTTCCGGATGTTCGCTCCCTGAGACCTGGATTTGAAAGACAAAGGGCTCTCCGACAAAAGGATCGGTCTGCTCCACCGCGGCCTTTGCGCCAAAAGTGGCTGCCCAAGCGGGTGCACACAAAAAGTGTGCACACATCAAAACCCCTATGGATATGATCCTCATCATCACCAATCCTTGTCCACGTCCCTGTAGGCACCGGCTGCCTGCATTTGACGTTGTTCCCTGTTATCCTTTTCCTCGTCCAAGATATCGTGGGCATCCTCCATGAGTTGCGCCTCGGCAGCCTGTTCTTCTTTTTTCTCTCCTGAGTTTTGAGGTTCTTCCTGAGGAGAAACGCCTTCTTGCTTCTGCTGATTGCCCTGTTGTTGTTCCTGCTTCTGTCCCCCGCTGTTTTGATTTCCGTGCAAAGACTCCATAGCCTCCTTGAGTTCCTTAAGGGCCTTTTCCTGATTGGGTTCGGCCTCTGACGTATGGTTCTCCTCCAGGTGTTCCGCTGCCGCGTTCTGCTCCTTTTCCGCATTCTTTATATGCTTCTCAGCCGGTGTTTCCTCTGAAGAAGACTGCTTTCCGGTAGGTTTGGGCATGTTCTTGGACAACTCTTCTGTTTCAGTCTGAAGATCCCTTTGCTCTTTGGCCAGATCCTGCACCTGTTGACGCAAGGCGTCAGAGTCCCCCTTGGAGCGCCTTTCATCGTCCAGCTGTTGATTTCTATCCAGGGCCTGCTGTTGTCTTTCAATCAACTCCTCTATCTTCTTCGCCGCCTGTTCCATGGCTTCCTTTTGTTTCTGAGCCGCCTCTTTCTGTTTGTTAATGGCATCCAGGATATTCTTCATCATAAGGCGGGCCACCTCGATGTTTTCAGCCGCCTCCACAAACTCAGGGGCCAGCTTAAGGGCCTCCTGATATTGTTGAATGCTCTTGGTCAGGGCCTCTAGAGCCTTGTTTAAATCGCTGTCCTGTTGGCGCTCAGCCTCTCGAAAGGAGCAATTGCCGAGATTAAATCTGCTCTTTGCCTCAAGCTGTGTATCCTTGGTCTTCAAGGCCGCCTTTTCAAATGCGTCGGTGGCGGCAGCATAATCACCTATTTGATAAAGGGTCCCCCCTTTGTTGAAATAGATGACCGGAGACTCCGGGGCCTCTACTGAGGCCGCTTCATAGGCGGAAAGGGCTTTATCGTAATCCCCTGCCAAATAGGCGATGTTGCCCTCCTCTATCAGATCGGTCATTGAACTCGCATAGGTTGTCAAGGGAAGCAACAGAACGCCATTCATGAAAAACAGATAGGCCATTATTTTGAGTACGCGCAGCATGTTAGATCATCAAAATCCTATAACGGTATATGGTGTAAGGTATAATGTTTAGGGTGTATGGTAAAAGGAAAAACTCGTTTCACTCCAAACCTTGATGCGTCCGCAATAATCCTGTTTTACCCTCTTCCTGCCCTTCCCGTACAACCTCTCTTCTTCGCTCCGAAATGACCATTTCTAGACACAACAGGACAAACCCCAGGACCAGAAAGATCTGATACTTCTCCTCATAGCGTTTGATGGTTTCCGATTCTAAGGCCTTTTTCTCAGCACTCACGATGAGTTGCATATAGACCTCGCCGAGATCAATGGCTCCGGTGGCCACGTTAAGATATTTCCCTCCGGGGGTAGCGTTCACCATCTTCCGAAGTGTGTCCGCATCGAGTTTGGACCAGACCTCTTGTCCCTTGTATTTCAAAAAGGTTTTTTGTCCGTTCTCGTTTGTCACAGGAATGCGTTTGCCTTCGTTCTCATCACCGAGCCCTATGGCGATGAGTCTGATCCCCTTCTCTCCCGCCTTCTTGGCCGCTTCAACCGCAAAGGAGTCGTGATCCTCACCGTCTGTGATCAGGATGATATCCTTGTATTCCTTGGCCTGATCATCAAATACATCCGTCATCACTTTACGGAGGGCATCCCCGATCATGGTTCCGCCGCGAGCAATACTGTTTATGGAGATCCTGTCAAGCATCATACGGAGAAAACCGTAGTCGAGTGTTAGAGGGCATTTCACTGCGGCAGTACCGGCAAACGCAACCAGTCCGACCCGATCCCCTTGAAGTTGATCTACGCAATCGGCAATGGCCAATTTCGCCCTTTCCAAGCGGTTGGGCACCAGATCCTCTGCCAGCATACTCTTTGAGACATCCAGCAAAAAAACAACATCACGGCCCCGTCTCTCCACAGTCTCGGGTTTGGGATTCCATGAAGGCCTCGTCATAGAAAAGACCAGGAGCATCATTGCCATTAACAGCAGGGTAGCCTTTAAGATCCGCCTTGAAGGATCGGCAGAGATATGAATCCGATCCAGAAGCCCCGCGTCAATGAACATCTCAAGGGCCCTTCGTCGTTTTTGCCATACATAAACCAACAGAGCACAGAGTAATGGGATGGTCCACAGGAGATGAAGCATATCGATGTTCTGGAGCCTGATCCCGCTCATGGTATCCTCCTAAAGAGGGTGCTTCTAAGAAGGATTTCGAAGAATATCAACACAAACCCGGCCAGGGCAAACCAGATAAATCTCTCCTTATAATCCACAAAGCGAACCGACTCGATTTCGCTTTTTTCCATCTGATCAATCTCTTCATAGATATCCCGTAAAGAATCCGCATCCTCTGCCTGGCGAAAAAAACCCCCGGTCTTCTCTGCAATGGCCCGTAAGGTCTTTGTATCCACTCTCTGTCTTGAAGGAATTTTGTACACGCCTAAAGGGGTCCGAATCGATGTCACGGCATCCTCTCCGCCGATGGCAATGGTGTAGACCTTGATGCCCCATTGGGCCGCCAGTTCCGCTGCCTGCAATGGAGTTCGTTTCCCAAAATTATTCTCCCCATCTGAGAGAAGTATAATGATCTTGCTCTTAATAGTATAGGCATCGACCTTTTCCCTCTGCATTTTCAGAGACTCTTCTGCGGTCTTCAGGCGCGCGGCGGCAAGAGCAAGGGCATCGCCGATGGCGGTCCCGTCTTCTTCGCGAGTCTGGACAAGCCTCACGCTCTTGAGAAAGGCAGGGAGGGCTCCATGGGCCAGTGTTAGCGGACAGACCGTGTCGGGAAAGCGTGCAAAATGGATCATGCCGATGAGATCGTTGAGTCTACCCGGTAGGTCGCGACTTCCGCCCATAACAAATTCCTCGAATACTCTTTTCACGGCATCCAGCCGGGTCATCTGCTTGCCCTCATATTCCAGCTCTGCGGCCATACTGCTGGATCGATCAACCACCATCTCGATTGCGATACCTTTGCTGATCTCCTTGATCTCCTCTCGTCCTGTCTGGGGTCTGGCCAGGGCGATGATTAAAAAAAAGAGCGCCAAAATACGCATAAAGGTGGGCAACCACAACACCCTCTGGCGAAGGGATTTTCCTGCCTTTGTTGCGTGTCCAACCGTGGAAAACCGGATAGCACCCCCTTTGCCCTTGAAGGAGCTAAGCACCAGCAAGAGTGGAATCACCAGCAAAAGGAAAAATGCTAAAGGGGATGCGAAGTGTATATTCACTTATTCCTCTTCCTCTAATAAAACGCGCCTTCGGCGCTTTAAATGAATAGAATTCCCATTCACTTATAATTTGGTCATGGGGTCTCTTTTCAAGGCTGCAACCCAAAAGACGCCGGAGCCCTTTGCCGCCCC
Organism: uncultured Desulfobacteraceae bacterium; assembly: GCA_964520425.1. GTDB lineage: Bacteria > Desulfobacterota > DSM-4660 > Desulfatiglandales > HGW-15 > JAFGFY01. The sequence continues at coordinate 12,881 of CAZFMX010000043.1, read as the reverse complement.
ATCTCCTTTAGTCAGGACGCCCCGGAGAGGCACAAGGAGACTGCAAATTATGGAACGTTATGTTGTCGGGTAGCTCCTTTACTTACATTACACTTTGGTGCCGTTCCACAACCTCTGGATAAATGGTTGGCACCTTGAAAAGAGACCTCCATGACCAAGACCACATCAAAAACCTAAGCTGTTTCTGTCCCTTTTATAAAGGCCTTACAACTATCAAAGGTCTTCTGAATATCCTCTGCTCGCGGTTCATGCTCGGCAAACTTCACCAGATCACAGTGATTCAGAAACGTCTTGAGCAAAGGTTTGTATATGCCCGGAAATTCTTGCTCAGCCTCAAGACTGGTGAGAAATTCTTCCGTGGTTTGTTCCGGGGCGCGAAGTCCAAACCGGTTCTCAATATAGTGTCGGACAATCCCTGAGAGACGCTGGTAAAATACCTTGACCTCTCCCTTCTTGACCAAATCCTCCGCCACAAGCCTTCGGAGCTCCTCATAGGCCAATTCATGGGCCGGCACTCGTTGACTCCAAACCTCTTCCACTCTTTTTCGTCTCCGAATAAGGATCACAGCCATAGCAATTCCCGCGACAACAAGGGCTGATCCGATTCCCACCCAGATCCAAAGACTGTAGGAACGGGGAAAAGGAACGGGCGGCTTGATTTCATTGAGCCTCACTTCTTCCAGATCTTCAGGCAAAATTGATTTTACTGCGATGGTTACTTCAGGGGTTTGTATTTTGTGGGCTTCGGTTTCCTCTTCTCCATTTTTCCAGAAGGTTACTTCCATGGAGGGGATGAGGTACTCCCCTGATAAGAACGGTTCCAGCACATAGGAACGGCTCATCTCCTTGCGGTTATCTTCAGTGAGTTCGGGTTGGGTTGTATGATAATCAACAATTCCAAACTGCTCGAGTTTTTCGCCGAATCCTGGGAGTTTAACCTCGTAGTCTTCATCAATGACCACGGTGATCTTAAGGTTTAGACGCTCCGCAACCGTAATTTCCTTTCGGTCTATGTCCAGAAAGAGGGTCGCGGGACCTCGGTGCTCTGTTTCGTGAATCCCTTTCTCCTCTTCCTCACCCCTTGTGCCCCTTTTCTCTTCTTTGTTGCAAGAAAACGCAGAGACAATAAGAGCGACACATAAAAAGACAAAAAACCTCCTCAACCAGGAGATCGATATCCTGTTCCGACTCTTTTTATTTGGAAGTCCCTCCTTCATTTCTGATCCGCTGTCGCCTCGGCGCTGTCCGCTCCTGAAAAAGCAGACTGATGAATGACCACATCATACTGTTCCTTGAGTCTGGCAAAGAGTTTCTGCTGAACCTCACGCTCTTTTTGAGAACGTAACGCCAGGGCGACCTCATTTTTCACCTCATCAAAAGCCTTCTGCCTCTCCGTCTCCCGCTTGAGGACCTTGATAATATGAATTCCTTTCTCAGTCCGGATATCCTCTTTGACCAGATGCCCTTGATCCGTAGAGAAGATGGCCTTAATCGCCGTATCCGACCCTCCAAGGCCTGGGATATCACGACCTTCCCCTTTTTCAATCCATCCCGCGAGTTCACCCCCTGTTTTCCGGCTTTGCTCATCCCTAGATAGTTCAGCAGCCACTACGGAGAAATCATCCCCCCTTTCCAGCCTCCTCCGAACATCCCTGGCCTCTTCCTGATTTTCCACTAGGATATGGGCGACGGACGCCCTTTCCGGTTGAACATATTCCTCTTTGTGTGCCTGATAATAGGTCTCCAGGTCCCCGGATGAGATCTTTATCTCATCGGCAAATTCTCTTTCCATCACCTTTTGGGCCAGCAGACTCCGCTCCATATCCCGTAGTGTAATCCGGACATCCGGGTCATCCATCAACCCGGATTCACGCGCCTTTCTATAAAGAATTTCTTCTGCGATATACTGGCTCAAAAAGACCTGCCGTTGGCTGTCCGTGGAATATTGCTTGAGCATATCCTCTTTTCTCTTATTGGCCTCTTCTTCAGGAAGATAGGAGGCGTACTGGGAGATCTGCGTTTCAATCAGGCGCTCAATTCTTCGATCCAGATCAAATTTCGTGATTTTTTGGGCCCCAATCTCCGCCACCACCGGGTCCACCGTATCATGAGAGGAGCTTTCCTTTGTAATGCCACCCGCACCCACGCGATCAGCCAGCTCATAACGAAGGGCGGCAAATTTACCCATGGTTTCCAGGGATTCTTGGACTCGACGTGCGATTTCAGGGGATAAATCATTCGGCCTTGCATAGATCTCAGACCGATAATAGGCGTCAAGGGCCAGATCATGCTGATTGTCAGCCTGGTATATCTTCCCGATTCTGTACCAGATTCGGGCCGCTTCCTCCCCGTCAGGAGAGGCGGCTTTTAGGTATTCCTTCCATGCCGCAACAGATGCTCTGTTCAGTTCCTGCTTTTCCAGCTTAAGGGCCAAATTTTTGAGCTGTTCGGCAGAAAGTGCCGAGCCTTCAACCCTTTCACTTGTAATGCCTTTATGCATCAGGACAATACACATATTGGCTAAGACAGCAATCAATACAATCACCGTCAATATGACCAAAAGTTTTGATCCCGTTTGAGCCTTCTTTTCCTCAGGGGTTGGAATACTGAAATTTAGTTCTTCTGTCATGCTCATCCTCACAAAAAAGGAATTTCCTACACCTTCAATTCTGACGGATTCTCAAAAAAAGTCGTTCTTCCATTCCCCATTCTCTTTGCCTACCTCTGCAATCTTCGTTCACGAGTCCTGAAAAAACGGACCAAATCCATCACATAGTCCTTTCCCGTATAGATTTCGATATGATCCACGTCCATGACGCGAAAAGATCTCCTCAACCGGTCTTGTCGCTCGCTGCCCAGCCCCTCGTACTGTTTTCGGAATGCGGCGCTTCCCGTATCGATCAAGACCATCTCTCCTGTCTCCGCATCCTCAAGCTGAATCAGGCCCACATTGGGCATCATGACCTCTCGGGGATCGGTCACCGAAACCGCAATCAGATCATGCCGCTTTGCCAACACGCGCATCTGTTTTTCAAAACCTTCTCCGAGAAAATCGGAGATCAGAAAAACCACGCTCTTCTTGTTGGTAACCCTGCCCAGATATTCTATACCGGTTGAGATATCGGTTTGACCCTGTCTTGGCGTAAAATTTAGCAGTTCCCTAATAAGCCGTAGAACATGTGTGGTGCCTTTGGCCGGCGGGATGAACATCTCCACCTGATCAGTAAAGACAATCAATCCCACCTTGTCATTGTTCTTGATGGCCGAAAACGCTAGAAGGGCACAGAGTTCGGCTGCCACTTCATTCTTGAGTTGGCGAGTACTTCCAAAGGCACCCGAAGCCGAAAGATCCACAAGGAACATGACCGTCAACTCTCTTTCTTCCACAAAAAGCTTGACATAGGGTTCCCCGGTACGGGCCGTGACATTCCAATCGATGCTGCGGATTTCGTCACCGACCTGATATTCCCTGACCTCTTCGAATTCCATGCCCCGGCCCTTGAATACACTTTCGTACTCACCGGCCAGGGAATCGTTGACGGCCTTGCTGGTGTAAATCTGCAGGTATCTTATTTTTTTCGCGAGTTTTTTGGGGATCATGGAACATCTATGGTTTGAAGAATCATCTCGATAATATCTTCAGACGTCTTTTCTTCTGCCTCTGCCTCATACGTCAGAATCACTCGGTGCCTTAATACATTCATGGCAATAGTCTTGACGTCCTGGGGCGTGACATAGCCTCTACCTTCAATCAATGCGTTCGCCTTTGATGCCATGGCCAAAAAAATGGAGGCTCGAGGAGAGGCGCCATAGCGGATATACTGGCCGATATTCAATTCGTAAGCGTCCGGGTTTCTGGAGGCCTCCACGAGGCTGACGATATACTCTTCAATCTTCTCATCCATATAGATCTCGTCTGATAATGCCCTTAAACGCTTTACGTCGGCCGGGGTGAGGATGGGAGCGACGTCCACGGCCGGATTCGTACGGGCCATCTTTTTCAGGATCTCATGCTCCTCTGCCTTGTTTGGGTACGACACCCGGATTTTGAACATGAAACGGTCAACCTGCGCCTCGGGCAGGGGATAGGTTCCCTCCTGTTCAATGGGGTTCTGAGTGGCCATAACTAGAAAGGGGTCGTCCATTGGATAGGTCCCATCCCCGATGGTTACCTGTCTTTCCTGCATGGCTTCCAGCAGGGCGCTCTGGACCTTTGCAGGGGCTCGGTTGATCTCGTCAGCCAGGATTATATTGGCAAAAATCGGCCCTTTTTTGGTCGTAAAATCACCGGTTTTTGGATTATAGATCAGCGTCCCAATCACGTCAGCCGGCAGCAGATCCGGTGTAAACTGAATCCGCTGAAAAGAGGCCTGGATCATCCCTGCCAAGGTCGTTACGGAAAGGGTCTTTGCCAGACCGGGCACGCCCTCAATAAGGACATGGTTATTGCAGAGCAAAGCAAGGATAAGGCCGTCAATCAATTCTTCCTGGCCTACAATCACTTTATGAGCCTCAATTCTAATCTGATTAATGACTGAACTCTCCTTTTCAACCTGCTCATTGATCTGCTTGACATCCACTGCCATCATATAACCTCCTCAAATGGTCTTTCAAAAGAACTATACTACCTCAATCCAAAATGGTTACAAAAACCTCCACGCATTTAACCCTCCTACAACCCTCTCAATTTCTCGTCATTCTCCTGTTTTCTCTTACACGTAATACACATGGTCGTTACGGGACGAACCTTGAGACGCTTCTCAGATATGGGTTGCCCACATTCTTCACAGATTCCATAGGTGCCTTCCTCAATACGTTCCAATGCTTCCTTGATCTTGACAACTAATTTACTGTCCCTTTCCTTCATATGAATGTTGAAATCCATATCTGATTCTTGTGTGGCTTGATCGGTAAAATCGAGAGATTTCTCGGTGGTATCAGCCACGCTACCGGCTGTATGACTGTTCTTCCCCAGAAGCTCGTCCAATTGCCCGTTCAATAATCTCCTAAAATAGTCTCTTTTCTTTCCTTTCAACATCCCTCTCTCCTGCGACATTGATCTATTGCATACCCCTCAATCCTTCAGCCTCTTCTCATCCGCCTTCCTGTGTTCCCTAATCCTTGATCGTCTTCTTTAGATTCGGGTAGGTTTCGGGTTTATCGCGATACATAATCTTGCTCTCTCCCTCGCGAGGCGTTACGTTTTCATAAACACCATCGTCCCTCTTAACCAATTTGGTGAAGCCCTGGTCACGCAGTTCACTGTTTGTCTTCGGTGTATTGATGTTACTGAGTGAAATCAACTTTCGCACAGGCTTGCCGCACTGGGGACAGGATGTCAGAGCTACTTCATAGACAGGCTGGGTCACTTCAAAGGCCTTACCCAATGAGCAGAACTGATCGGAATGTTCGTATTCATAGACGGGCATAAAATAGACCTCCACCTGTCATCTCCTTCTGGAAGAGAAAATGACCTATAACTATCTGATATTTGAAAGATAAGTCGATTCTCGGAAATATATTCATCCCATTGAATTTGTCAACCCCGGTCTTTTGTCTGTCATCCTATGATCCTTTGTCAGCTTCATTGCAGTCTGCTCGGCTTCTCACACGGTGCAAAGAACGTGATTTTCGGAAGGGGCTATCAACACGAATTTTTTAGATAGGAGATAACAGGAAGGACCGAACATGTTTTCTCAATTCCGATTTACACGAACCATCATTTAAATATGAACATGAAGAATGCGCGTTCGCCCGTCTTCAGATTAGAGCCTCACATCACGCCATATTTCTTCAGTTTTTTATGAAGGGTCCTTCGAGTAATGCCCAACCGCCTTGATGCTTCACTCTTGTTTCCACCAGCTAGTTCCAGGGTCTTTAGTATGCTGGCCTTCTCTACTTCCTCAAGAGGCAAATCCGCTGGAATCGCCGCTTCAGACCGAGCCTGATCTCCCGATGTAGCATCTTTAGGAAGAAACGGCAGTTCCTTTTCATCCAGATATTCGGAAGTCGAGAGAACCACCCCTCTTTCGATGGCATTCATCAACTCTCTGACATTCCCCGGCCAATCATGTTTAAGCATCCTGTCCATAGCCTGTGGGGTGATGCCCTTCATTTCTTTTTTGTTTTTTTCACAAAATGTAGTCAAGAAGTGTTGGGCCAACAGAGGGATATCCTCTTTCCTATCCTTCAGCGCGGGCACATGCAGGGTGACGACATTCAGCCTGTAGAAAAGATCCTCACGGAATCGCCCTGTCTGAATTTCTTCTAACAGATCCTTATTGGTGGCTGCAATCACTCTCACATCTACATGAATGACCTCTTCACCGCCGACACGCGTAATCTCTCTCTCCTGGAGTACACGCAACAGCTTGACCTGCATAGAAAGGGACATCTCGCTGATCTCGTCCAAAAAAATACTGCCGCCATGGGCCAAGCGAAATCGCCCCTCCTTCTTCCTATGAGCACCTGTAAAGGCCCCTTTCTCATGACCGAAAAGCTCCGATTCAAGAAGAGTCTCTGTGATAGCGGCACAATTGATTTTCACAAAGGGCCCCTCCTTTCTTGGGCTATTGTAATGAATGGCTCCGGCAATCATCTCCTTCCCGGTACCGGAATCCCCCATGATCAAGACCGTCGCCTCGGATGAGGCCACCTGGGCGACGGTTTCCAGGAGTGTTACCATGGCCGGACTTCTTCCTATGATGTTCTGTCTATCGAAATGACTTCCCAGGCTCTCCCGCAGGAGACGATTTTCCTCCTTCAATTGCCTGTGATCCATTGCCCGTTCCATGGCTAGACGCAACTCATCGAAATCAAGGGGTTTTGTGAGGTAATCGTAGGCCCCGCTTTTCAGTGCTTCCACGGCATTCTCAACGGAAGAATATGCGGTCATGATGATGATCGGTATGGAGGGATTAAAGGCTTTTATCTCATGCAAAGCCTCAATGCCCGAGACTTTGATCATTCGGATGTCCATCAAAATCAGGTCAAAGGCCTGATCATGGGCCTTTTCAATGGCTGTGGAACCGTCATCCGCCTCAAAAATGGTATATCCCCATCCTGTCAAAAGGGTACGCAGCATGGTGCGATGTGCGGGGTCATCATCCACAACAAGAACACTTTCTTTGTCTTTCATTGCAGAATATCCTCGTCCCAGTAGACACACATGTTTAGGCGTCAACAGGCAATATGATGGTCACCGATGTGCCCCTACCCGTCTCACTCTCCACCCTGACCTCACCCTTGTGGGCCTCGATGATTCTGTGAACGATCGCCAGACCCAAACCTGTACCGGACTGTTTGGTCGTGAAGTAGGGATCAAACACATGAACAAGGTCCTCCTTCTTGATTCCCGACCCTGTATCAGAAACAGTGATTCTCACGCTTTTGAGGTCTTCTCGTTGATTCAAGGCCACGGAAAGGGTACCTCCGTCTTCCATGGCCTCAATGGCATTTAAATACAGGTTGAGAAAAACCTGATTCATTCTATCCGGGTCTATATGTACCTCAGAAACATTGAGAGGAAGGTCTGTTTCGACCCCAATATGTTTCGCCTGAGCGTCTCTTTCGATCATCTTCAGCGAATGGTGAATCGTGGTTTCCATGGAGGTGGGTTTCTTCTTAACGGCTAAGGGTCGGGCGAATTCCAGAAGCTGCCCAATAACCCTGTTGAGCCTCTCCACTTCCTCAACCATGATCTCGGCCGTTTTCCGATCTTCGGGGATGTCCCGATATCTCTCCCCAAAGTAGGTGGCAAATCCTTTGATTGAACTCAGGGGGTTGCGTATTTCATGGGCGATTCCGGCTGCGATACGTCCAAGGGACGCCAGTCGCTGAGACCTCTCAACCTCTCTTTTGAGTTCTTGTATCTCCGTCAAATCGCTGAAGAGAATGATATGCCCCATGGATACACCATCATCCCCTGCGAGCCGAGACACGCTGATCTCCATGGGAATTGTTCTTCCGTCCTCAAGACGACATTCTATCTCCTTTTCTATGACATCTTCGTCGGCTCCAAGTTCTTGAGGAAAGCGCTCCAACGGCTTCGGCAGGACTTCTTTGGCATCCTTTCCCAGGACCTCCGGGGCTGTAATCTGAAGCACTCCTTCAGCCGTTTGGTTGAAGGAGACGATTCTCCCATCTGTGTCCACGGCCAAAAGGCCAATAGGCATATTCTCCACCACATTATCGGAAAAGGCCTTGATCCTTTTCACCGAAGTCCTTGCTGAACGATAGGCCTGAACCAGAAAAAGGGAGACAATCCCCGCAAAACCGATCAAGAGAAGGACAAACGCCGTGATTAATCTGTCGTTTCTTTGTCTTTTCCAGAATTCCACACCGCGATCCATGTCTAATCCGACAAAGACGATTCGTTTGGACACGAGTTCCTCGTAACCGGGGGCCAAGCGGGATCCGTCAAAATCACGTAGCCGGCGAGACCTTTCATAATCACGCTGCATGGGAGGCTCATCGGAGTCGGGCGCCATTCGGGATCTGTCATAATCGCGTGACGCCCGGGATCTGCGCCAGAACTCCTCCACCATTCGGCGAAAGTCCTCCGAATCACGTGGTCGAGTCGGCAAAAACCGACGAAAGACCTCAAACGTAGTGCCGCCACTCGGATTCGGAATTTCCCTATATTCCTCTTCTTCAGATTGAGAAATCCGTTTCAGGTCCAAATCCTTTCCATAGACACCGCCAATCTTCTTCGGATCACTATGGTGAAGAATGTTTCCGTCTGTGTCTGTAACGATAAGATAGGTAACGCCCGGTTGTTGTGCCGTCTCTGTCAGTAGCCTCTGAAGCTCAAAATAACTTGCCGGCATACCCAGCATTCCCATAAATCCCGTTCTGGTTCCCGCCTCAAAAGTGCCAATGAGATAGGCACCTCTCTCCAGAAACAGGGTGGTCATCCGTTGTCTCATATTTCTAATGTCCTGGACGGTCGTGACCACAATGATGGGCAACAGAACGGCCACGGCCCCTACTATGATCCAGGGCGGCACGCTGAGCCAGTTCCGTTTCGTCACATTTCTCTCTTCCATGAACATTGTCATAAGCAAAACCGATACCACTCTTTAAGACTGGGCCGGCTAACTCGCTGCTGGGGGCTCATATGATCGATAGACTATCGATAGCCCCCCTGCTGATTCTTAAGAACGGCGAGCCATAGATTGACATTAAAACAAAAAAACCGCGTGTGTGATGCCCAACTCTCCATGTGTAGGTGGGCTCAAGTGTTGCTGCCTGTAATAATACTCCTATATCGTATGAGAGCGAGGCCCAAATCCACCTTGAGGAAAGAAAGTGACTTAGAGCCCCAAAACACTCATTTAGTCTTGAATATCAGTGGGTTTCTCGCTTCACTCGAGTCTCTATTCAGGAACCCTGTTCATCGTTCTTATCCATTTAAAGGCTCTTGTGTGTCACCTGAATTCCAGTTGACCGGAGTTCTCCAGTGCATTCTGTTGAGATCTCTGCAGTGCCATTTCACTTGACGGCGCAGTTCTTATATAACTAAAAAAAGGAAAGGAAAGGAGGATCGTCTTTGCCCCAAGAACCGGAGACGTCGTCTCATTCGTGTCCGAATACGCTCCTATCCTCCACATGGGTAATTATTAGCCATCTGGATACATTCACCCTGAAGGGCTGGATACTTATTATCCACATTTCTGGAGTCCGAGGCAAGGAAATCAACATCATGCACAGCCAATTCACAATATATCTTGTAATTTCGAGCAGCTATGACTTATCCTTGTGTGTTGGCACACCCTTTGCCCCTATACTTGGAATGAGGTACGAATAATGAATGCAAGGAGGCAAAAATGATCACAGCATATCTTTGGCGGAACTGTCGGTTTTTGGTTTTGATTCTGCTCGTCTCGATGCTGATTCACCCTTCAGTCTCCTGGGCAGTCACTACGGATGAACAGAATAATATTGATGTCTATCGTAAGGCTGCCCCGGCGGTGGTGAACATCACCAGTACCGTCGTCCAAAGAGACTTTTTCTTTGGAGTGGTTCCCCGGTCAGGCTCAGGCTCAGGAGTCATCATCGATTCCAAAGGCTATATTCTGACCAATAACCACGTCATAGAAAACGCTCAGCGTATCGAAGTCACACTCTCTAACGGAAATAAGTGGCCGGGTAGCCTAGTGGGAACAGACCCCTACAATGACTTGGCCATCATACGTATCGATGCCCCCTCTGAACAGCTGAAGACGCTATCCTTAGGGTCCTCACAGGACCTGCAAGTGGGACAAAAAGTGATCGCCATCGGGAACCCCTTCGGTCTTCAGCAGACACTGACCACAGGCATCATCTCTTCCCTGGGACGGACTATCCATACCGAACAGGGCGAGGAGATGGAAGATCTCATTCAGACCGATGCCGCCATAAATCCTGGAAACTCCGGAGGACCTTTGCTTGACAGCGATGGAAAGGTCATTGGTCTCAACACCGCCATCTTCTCCCCCTCGGGTGGGAGTGTCGGTATCGGGTTCGCGATCCCCGTGGATACGATCAAGCGGATCTCATCCGAGCTCATTGAAAAAGGGTATGTCGCCCATCCCTGGATTGGCGCTACCCTTTTTCCTCTACAACCCTGGCTGGCAGAAGAGCTGAATCTCAAGGTAGAGCGGGGGGTCATGATAGGGGATGTTGTCCGGAACGGACCAGCAGACCAGGCAGGGCTTCGAGGTGCAGACAAATTGATGAGGATGGGAAATGTCGCCCTCCCCGTAGGAGGGGATGTGATTGTCGCCTTTGACGGAGAAACCGTGGAATCCTCCGAGGGCCTTGTTAGAATGATCCGAAAGAATAGACCTGGGGACCGAGTGGAATTGAAAATCCTCCGAGAAAACCATTTCATGGAAGTCCCCGTGGTTCTCGGAGAACGACCTCTAAATCAATAGCTTAATTATTATGGATAAGCATCGGTCTCCTTACAAGATAATCCTTGACAAAGAAGCAGTTCTTGAAGTACCCATGAGACATATCTGAATAAAAGTCCTCAATTTATGAGAATATATTCTATCAGTCATTCTTTTTGGTGGTGGTCCTGTTGGAGCAGGATGGAGAGGCTTGCTGTCCTTATGTTATAAGCATTCACCATTTGATAAAGGAAAGGACCGCGGGCCTCTTGAGAAGGCCAGCGGTCCTTTTTTGTTCCAAGGAGCAGCGGGAATCCCTCAGCCCCTTTTCTGTTAAAACACACATTCAAAGGAGAAACAAAAATGTTACTTGTCATGGATCAAAAGGCAACCCAGGAGCAAATCGATAGGGTAATCGCCACCATCAAGGAACATGGCTTTACCCCTCGTCCCATTCCAGGCGGACAACGGGTTTCCATCGGTATCCTCAACAACAAAGGTCCTGTTGACGGTTCTCTATTCCTTGGTCTACCGGGTGTCAAAGACGCTATTCCTGTCACTCGACCTTACAAGCTTGTAAGCCGTGAGGTTCACCCCGAGGACACCCTCATCCCGATCGGAGACGTCACCGTAGGCAACGGGACTCTGACCATCATTGCCGGTCCATGTGCCATTGAAAGCGAAGAACAGGCCTTAACTATTGCCCGTCACGTCAAAAAGGCCGGAGCCGACCTGTTCAGGGGAGGAGCATTTAAACCGCGAACATCTCCATATTCATTTCAAGGGCTTGGAAAGCAAGGACTTGAAATCTTAGCTCATGTCCGAGAGGAGACTGGATTGTCTGTTGTGACGGAAGTCCTTGATTACGAAAATTTCGATCTTGTGGAAGAATATGCAGATGTCATCCAGATCGGAACCAGGAACATGCAGAATTTTACTCTCCTGCGCAGGGCCGGATTATCCGTAAAACCAATTCTGCTCAAGCGGGGTATGGCTGCGACCATCGATGAATGGCTTATGGCCGCCGAATATATTCTCTCCGAAGGTAACGACAAGGTGATCCTCTGCGAGAGAGGTGTGAGGACCTTTGTCAATCACAGCCGCAATACCCTTGATCTGTCCGCGATCCCAGTTGTCAAAAACGAAAGTCACCTTCCCATTATCGTCGATCCAAGCCATGCAGCCGGACGGCGTAATCAGGTGATTCCACTGAGTCGAGCGGCCGTGGCCGTTGAGGCACATGGCCTCATGGTCGAGGTACACCATGCGCCTGAAAAGGCTCTCAGTGATGGAGGCCAATCCCTCTATCCGGAACAATTCGAAGGACTCTGCCGACAGGCCCGTTCCATCTACAACAATCTTCACGCAGTTTCATAATGAGCTATTACGGTATCATTTCACGCACACGGCTACACAATCCACTCTCCACTTGATGAGTTATGCGGCCACACGACCGGCCCCATGACATCCTTTTCAAAGGCCATCGTTCAGATTGAGAAATCTTCTGGAATCGGTCTCTCTTTGCGGCCCCTCTATCTGTTGAGGCATCGCCTCTACAAAAGATATAAGCTAGACAGAATCTGGATCTCGCTTCTGGGCGCTTAGGATTTTGGATATACAATGCTTGTGGGTATAGACTTTGAGAGAATGCTTGGATGAATTCCGGAATGGAAGGCCTGCCCGCCGACGATCCGTGAACACCACGCGGGCGGGCAAGAGCAGTTTGTCTGAGTTCGGCCTGATCCACACGCCCGTTCTGCTCGGGCGGTTTGTTGCCATTCGATTGGCATACATCTTTTCCCGGTATTTCTCCGTGAAAAGAATAGAAGAAGAGATGTCGATAATATAGTTAAAATCTTTGCACATGTCAAGCATTGATCGCATATCACCAAAAACTAGACGTCCCCTCAGCCAAGACCCAGTGTCGTGTCCCAGAAGTCAACCACCTTCGGCTGAAGCCGAAGGCTTGAGGGTCCAAGGAGTCAAGGGGTCAAGGGGCCAAGTGAA
>CAZFMX010000042.1:0-27263 GCA_964520425.1 uncultured Desulfobacteraceae bacterium | reverse complement strand
GGGCGGTGCAGCTTCACAGTCCCAGTCAGCCCTTAACGCAATTACCATTACCTTTACATGGTGGTACTCACTTGGCTCTCTTGCCTGTACCATCATCCTATTCTTCCTTCGCAGGTTAGATAGGCAAATGCCGCAGATCAGAGCTGATTTGGAAGCACGCAGAATATACGCAGCATCTTAGAATGGCCTGCATTCTTTATTTATGGCAGAGTCATTAGACCTAATTAATAATGAATTCTTAGCCAAACAAAGGAGAATGAGCGAATGAAGATTAACTGGGGACGCGTTGTGAATGCTGGATTGGTCGCAGAAATATTGCTTCTCTTGGTATATCAGCTAACTGTTCAACAGTTTGGACGCGGAACGACATCAAACCTCGTTGTTATCGTGGGCTGCTTCGTGTTTATGTTAGTCGGTGGGCTATGGGTGGGGCGGAAAATCGAATCACGTTTCGTCCTTCATGGATTTCTTGTGGGCGTTGTTGCTGTAGTGTATTACGTCATAAGGAGCCTGCCTGATACCATTAGTAGTCAATACCCGATGAACTATTGGCAGGCGGCCCTTTGGGGTCATACTCCTAAAATACTGGGCGGAATAGTCGGTGGTTACATAGCCGGAAAGCTAAAGACCAAATCTGATTAAGAAGAATGAATACCCCCTTTAAAGCGGATGGAGTATTGACAAACGGAGGGTCGTCCAATGTGCGAATTCTGCCTTAAACATGGAGAAGGGAAGAAATGGTATCTCGAAGCTTCAAACTATGCTGAGGATTTGCTGAGTGATCTGGGCAGACAGAAGTTCTTCAAGGACTTCAGCAACGAATTCAGCAAAGAGGGTGAGAACGTCCTACAGAGGTTCGATGATCTTGATAAAGCCCCCGGTATTGTGAAGCGCTTTATCAGGTGGAAGACGGTTCGCAGCATGAAAAAGGTTCACTTTGGGCAGATCGTCCCTATCGAGGATGTTGAGCGAATCTTCGAGTTCGTCAACTCCATCATTCGAGTGTCTTGCCTATGCCGCCACATTGTACTGAAGGAGGAAAAACGCTATTGCTATGGTGTCAGTATGGGGCCCAATGGCGGCAAGCTGCTGGAGATATTTAAGGATCTGGATATAAGCTTCCTTGCGGGCCCTGACTCCAAAGGAATGGAAATTGTCACAAAAGATGAGGCCTTGGCCCAATTCAGGGCTTATGAGAAGGAGGGTCTATGCCACAGCATATGGACCTTTAAGACACCATTCATCGGGGGGATATGTAACTGCGATCGGCCGGATTGCCTGGCTATGCAGATGTCGGTTACCCACGGGATTCCGGTGATGTTCCGCGCGGAATATGTCGCTGTGCATGAAGCGGATAAGTGCGACGGCTGCAAAAGGTGTATGAAGGTCTGCCAATTCGGAGCCATAGCATATAGTGCGGGACAAAAGAAAACCTATATCGATCCGAGACGATGCTACGGTTGTGGCATTTGTAGATCAGTCTGTGAGAAAGAGGCCATCCACCTCACAGACCGTGCGAAAGTCCCTATTGCGGCCAGAGTCTGGCATTGAGTGTTATCCAGATGAAACGGACCATTGATTTACATACAGACAAAAGGAGAAACCATGAAACATAAACGTTGGATGTGCACAATAGGATTGTTAACAGCATGGATGATACTTGGTGTATGGGCTTTCGCCGTTTCTGGCGACAAGAGTACTACAAATCTTCCGGAGTTTATCTGCAACAACCTGAATGGTCTGGCCATTCCGGCATCGGCGATCGGACTTCCAACCTCGGGTGGAGTCATCCAGAGTGCCATAGTGATCGAGGAAACAGCCGAAGGCAACATTAACGGCGACTTCTGCAAAGTGATCGGTATCATCAAACCCGTAAACCCGAAGTCCTCTAACATAGAATTCGAGGTGAACTTGCCGGCTGTCTGGAACAGGCGTGCCATGCAAATGGGCGGGGGCGGCTACGATGGTAGCCTCGTCAACGGGTTGACAACTGAAGGCTTACAGCCCGACGACGTTCCGACTCCGCTGAAGAGGGGCTTTGTAACGCTAGGGAGCGATTCAGGTCACAAAAGCGAATGGGCTTTTGATGGCCGCTTCGGTCTTGACGATGAAGCACTGCTGAATTATGGAAAGCAATCGATCAAGAAGGTCCACGATGCAGCCATGCATATCATTCGGAAGGCCTATGGTCGTGCTCCGGACCGCTTCTACTTCACCGGCGGCTCGCAAGGCGGCCACGAAGCCCTCGACGCGGCCGCCCGATACCCCGAGGACTATGATGGTGTCGTCTCTCACTTCCCGGCCTACAACATAACAATGCTGCATCTGGGATCGCTGAACGTCGGAAGGGCGATGTATGCTAACGATGGCGCGGGTTGGATAAGCCCAGTGAAAACCAAGCTCATAACCGACGCCGTCTATGCGACTTGCGACAAGCTTGACGGAGCAGACGACGGTATCATCAGCAATGTAAAGGGCTGCGACACGGCTTTTGACATCAATTCATTGCGCTGTCCCGAAGGTGTGGACTCCGGAGATACGTGCCTGTCCGATGCACAGATCGCGTCCGCTAAGAAAATAGCATCAGACTACAAGCCGGGCTTCATGATCGCAGGTTCGGACAAATTCCCCAGGTGGGCGCTGTTTGAAGGCTCGCAGTTCCAGGTATCGACATTCGGAAAAGAACCGAAGCCTACTCCATCACATCAGGATTCCGAATCGGCCTTCGGCAACGGATTGCTGTTTTCGGTTGGCGAGCAGACTGTTAAATACATCATTACCCGCAACCCGAACCAGGATGTTCTAAGCTTCGATGAGAAGCAGTGGAAAGACCGGATAACCACAGTGGCTTCCATCCTGGATGTAACCGACATCAGCCTCAAGAGATTCCAAGCCAAGGGCGGCAAGATAATCCTGACCCACGGGACGATAGACGATTTCATCAGCCCACACAACTCAGTAGCGTACTATCAGCGCCAGGTCCGGCAGTTTACCCAACCAGTAGTTGATGGCTTTATTCGTTTCTATATGATCCCGGGCTTTGGACACGGATTCGGACCCTTTAATGCCAAGTTCGACAGCTTTCAGGCGTTGCAGGATTGGGTTGAAAAAGGGAAGGCGCCTGGACAGTTGATTGCAACCGACGCAAATCCTAATGCGGAGCGTTCGCGCCCACTTTGCCCCTGGCCGGCATGGCCTAAGTTCACGGGCGCCCCGGGCACAGAGAATAGCGCTGAAAGCTATGAATGCGTGAACGACTGACAGTTCGGTCTTTCCATCCTCCGTAGCAGGCTACTACGGAGGATGGGCGCTAAAGGCTTCCGCCTTCGCCAAGGCTTCAGTGGACAGGTCGGCGGGTCACCTCGCCATCATGTCAAGCCATAGCCTTCTGCGACGGCTGATCCTGCCTGCAGCAACTGCAGGTTATCCTGGCAAAGGCGAATGAACTGAAGTGTAGACTAGATTGGGTAGTCCTGTAATTGAGAGACCTATAGCAGACGTCATAAGGAGGGAAATATGATCAAAAAAGTATCTTGGGGATTATTCCTCGCTTTATTACTATTGATCTCTTCATTATTCTTTATACTAAAGACAAATGCAACTGATTCTCAGGGAAAGGATATCGAAGATATCATTGCCGAGAATTTCAATAATGGGCATCTCATAGAGATATGGCTACAATCGGCGGAAAAACCTATAGCCAGTTTTCGTAAAGCCGATGAATCAACAATCTCCATCGATAAGGGAAAAGGTGAAATTCGTTTTGAGAGGAGAGGATATGAATGGATCTTCAGAGTGAGTGATATTAGATTATTGCATGTCACTCAATTCGGAAGTGTTACCATCTATCTGTAAAAGAGAAGACCTTGTCGTCCACATTCTATTCTCTTCTTCACTTTTACTGACATCCACTAGTCTATCGTTTTGAGGGCACCATAAGAATAACAGCCATGATACACATCGAGATTCTGCCCTCGGCCAATGCCTTACCCCAAAAATACTGTTATTTCTCCTGCAAAATACGGGTATTACCTTAGTTGATATGATATGAGTTTGCACTATATTAAGCATTAGGAAAGCTGTACATAGTTTTCCTCCTTTTCCCCCTCCGGTGTCCCTCGTGAGCGCCCGGAGGGGTTTTCTTTTCTCTTATGGTCTTCCTGATCAAAAAATCAGGTTATTCGCCCTTATAAATCAGGGTCTTCCCGATAGACTGATTTAAAATAGTCTTGTATTTTGATTTTCCTGGCGTTTTAGGAAGAAAGCCGAAAAGCATTCACAACCTTTCGATGAAAGGGAGGTCAAAATGGCCGTTGAAATAGATCCCCGCCTGGACCTTTGTTATAACTGAAAAGGATCGAGATACATATTCTCCTCATTATAGGGGATCCTTAGACAGAGTCTTTCTCCGGCTTATCGACATGTACGAAAGGAGTCAGAACCTTTCAATAGAAGACCTCAAAGCAGAGTGCAAACACATTGCCGAGTCCGTTAGCGATGCTGAAGGGAGAGTCGTTGTCAGAAAAAAGTAATCGGAGATCGCTGCAGCCTTAATGATGTGGAGGTACACTTGAGGCGCACAGGTCCGCTACGCTACAACAAGCCTGCTGGGAACGCCCTGGTCATCCGGCCCATCTTCGACCCTGAGCTCCGTTCAGCCCGAGCTCATGGCCGAGGGCTGTACATTTTCAATTCCTAAAAATCAGATCTTTTTCACCTTTTCCTGGGAAGCGCTATCCTATAGAGAATTTCCAATTTGGGCTCATCTTCGTAATCTGTAGAGACAATCATTTTGTGAGGTCCTCGATTTGAAGCGACTGCTCCTGGATTTGCCACTTGAGCCTTGACCACCGATCGGTGCCCTTCCCGCTCCAGGATTTGGGTTTCGAGCAGGCCTGCCGTATCCTCCACACCGAGGATCTCCACGGGAATGCCTCCCCTTGTCCTAAATCGGACCTCCTGAGGAAGATACTTGCCACCCCGCTGCCGGAAATCGAGGCTTTTTCGGTAGACGATTTCACTCAGAACAGTGGCTTGGACCAGTACATCGACGTAAGGGATTGAAGCGCCTCGAAGGTTGATCCTCAACCTACTGGAGATTGTATCGGCCGTATCGTTTCCCATAAACGTTATCTTGTAGTGAATTGTTCCCGCATTATCCACACTTCCGGGCTCGATTGAAAACCGTTTGTCCGCGATGGTAACCGAAGAAACACTAACCTTTTCGGGGTCCCTAAACGTAATGGAAAGGTCCCGTGAACCTGTTTGTCTCTTTCCAAGGCCCCCAAAATTCAGCCTGTTAGGATTCACCATAACCTCTGTTATAATTTTTCCCTTGAGAGTTAGGTCAAATTTCGGATTAGAGGGATCATTGGAATATACATATATCTTCTTATTGGTCAATCCATTTCGACCCACGGTATTAAAGGACGCCTTGATGTACCCTTCCCCACCCGGGGGAATGACCTCCGCCGAAATGACGGCGGCGGTGCAGCCTCAGGAGCCGGTGGCTTTCTTGAGAACGAGATCCGCCGAGCCGGTATTTTGGATCTGGAAAACATGTTCCACTCTCTCTCCTTCATCGACCTCACCAAAATCGTACAGAGGCTCAGTCGAGGAAATCCTCGGAGCCGGCTCATTCTGTGCTGCAGACTCCACGGTTTGAGGCCGTTCAGACCTCACAACTTGAGGCGTATCGGGGGTTTCTCCCATGCTGTAATCAGTAGAAAACAAGAAAACCGCCAGGATCACCGCAAATATACCAACGACCTTTCTCATCATTTAATCCTCCTCTATATTCACCATATGATTATCCAGAAGCGTGGGGGACGAGTGCACTAGACCATTCCTTATTCGAGTTGCCCCTGGAACAGGAACCAGTTTACTGGAAAACAGAGAAATCGTCAACCGGTCAGGGGAGTATCACAGCATTGAAATGGAGATTCATCAAGATCATTACATTTTTGATAACCATCCAGATCTCAAGTACAAAAACGACGAATCCGCTACAGAAAAGGAGCTTATTTTTCGGGGAACTTTACGTTGACCACGAAGACTAGAAACCAGTATAGGCATTCACGGCTTTTTGACTTTCCCGGGAAAGTAATTACCTAAACCATGTAGACTCGTATTTGTCAGACATTACTGATTTATGGGTATGATATGAAAACCGTATTTATTATGCTGATATTCCTGGCCATATTCATTGGCCTGCAAAATGCTTCAAACCTTGAAAGCAGAGAGGAAAAGACGATGAGTGAACAGGATAATCATCTGGAGAGGGCGACATTTGCCGGGAGGTGTTTTTGGTGCGTTGAATCAGATTTTGAAAAGGTTGATGGAGTGACGGAGGTCATATCCGGCTATACGGGAGGTCATAAGGAAAAACCGACTTATAAACATGTATCTTCGGGGGGAACAGGACACTTAGAGGCCGTGCAGGTGGTCTATGATCCCTCAAAAGTGACTTATAGCGAATTGATGGGCGTTTTCTGGAGACATGTGAATCCCACGGATTCCGGCGGACAGTTCGTTGATAGAGGTTCTCAGTATAGAACCGCGATCTTCTACCTCAATGAGGAACAACGGAGATTGGCACAGAAATCTAAGGAAGACCTGAATAACTCGAACATATTTGATAAACCGGTTGTGACGGAGATTCTCGAGTTTTCCGAGTTTTATAAAGCCGAAGACTATCATCAGGCTTATTACAAGAGAAATCCGATCCAATACAGAGATTAAAGATACCGTTCAGGCCGGGACCAATTTCTGGACAAGGTATGGACTGAGGATGCTGAAAAGATGCTTCAGGCTCCTGAGAGTAAACTCTATTCAAAACCTAGGGATGATCTGCTTCGGGCGCAATTGATGCCTTTGCAGTATGAAGTCACTCAGAAGGACGCAACCGAACCAGCGTTTCAGAATGAATATTGGGATAACAAGAAGGAAGGAATCTATGTGGATATCGTATCTGGTGAGCCTTTATTTTCCTCATCCGACAAATTTCATTCCGGTACGGGGTGGCCGAGCTTCATAGGGCCGCTGAAATCGGAGAACATCGTTGAAAAGAATGATCGGAAACTTTTGAGGGCTCGAACCGAGGTGCGAAGCAAGCACGCCGATTCCTATTTAGGTCATGTCTTTGATGACGGTCCGCCACCTACCGGCTTGAGATACTGCATCCATTCGGCTGCACTGAGGTTTGTTCCAAAGGAGGATCTGGAAGGGGAGGGGTATGGTCAGTATTTGGGCTTTTTCGAAAAAGACTGATGAAGTCGGACTTTCGTCCTGATGATATGAGGTTACGCCTCAACTGAACCGCGGGCGAATGGTGATGAAATCTTTTCCTTGATTCCGAGTCTCCCGGCCTGGTTATTTCAAAAAGTTACAGACGGGGGATGCCTCCCCCTCCACTGTTCTTCCCGCTTCTCTGAACCGGGAAGCCAGGGGTCTCCCATTCCGAAAAGACCTCATCACCATTCGCTTCTTGTGTGGGAAAATCTCATAACAATTCACACTCCTTAACCGGATGAACTTTTTTAGGTATATTCTCGATATACTCTTATATTCTTCTTTGACAAGAGTGGATTTCCTATGAAATGAGTCTTTTCAAAGTCACCTTTTTATCTTGACCAGCTTTAGGGATTTTGTTAAAGGAATGGACAACTTAAGAAAAGTGGGCGGGCAAAAATGGCAAAAAAGAGAGTGACACGAAAACAACTGCTGAAAGAACCGGATGAGTTCCTGACCTTTACTGAAAAGGCAGTCCGTTTTATAAGGGAACATGATCGGAAATTCAAGTATATCGCGGGGACCGTAGGGGCCATCATTCTCCTATACGTCGGCGTCAATACCGGCGTGGGATACACCAATAAGAAGGGGCAAAGTACCTACAACATGGGTTACAGATTGATGAGTGCCCAAAATACGGATTTGAGTCCGGAGTCCGGGGAAGTAAAACAGGCTGAGGAGCTTTTTCAAGAGGTTCTCGATGATTACAGCCTCTCAAGGGCAAGCCGATTGGCGCTTCCGGAATTGGCCTACATCAAAATGGTTGAGAAAAAGTACGATGAAGCGATTCCTCTTTATCAGGAATTCCTGGACAAAGCACCCGAGAATAGCCCCTATCAATCCCTTGCCCGAATAGCCATTGCCGCCTGCCATGAAGCCAAGGGAGAATTTGAGCAGGCCATTGAGATTTTGAATCAGGTCACGGCTCATGCCGACGACATCTTCAAGGAACAGGCTCTGTTTAACCTGGCCCGGGTTTACAGCCTTGCCAGGCAAAAAGATAAGGCTAAGGAGATCCTGGAGGAATTTGTAGAGAAATACCAAAACTCCCCATTTTTCGCCTTGGCTAAGGCCCATCTTCAAAAATTTAGTCCTGAACCCGGCTAGACCGCTTACCCATCCCTATCGACTCTCCTACCCGGGTCGTGTCCCAGAAGTCACTCCAACAATAACATCTCTGCCATGTCCCTTCTACTACGTGTCCTTGAGCCTATTCAGGATAACGAAAGTTACTTCTGAGACACAAAACTAGGATCGGTCTATTGTGTAACCTCGGTTTATGGAGGGAGTTCCCTGATTTTGGGGTAAGGCTTTGGCAGAGTGTAAACTTTTGACTATGTATTGCAGTCTATTGTTTTGAGGTGCCGGATATTGTTAGGACTACCAAGTCTAGTCTATTCTTGAAAATGCACAACTCGCCACGTTAAAACCCTTCAGATGTGTGAAGTGCAATTTAATGGGCCGAGCTAATCTCGCAGTAAACTACGGGATTAGCGCTCACTGTGCATTTTCAAAGAGCTATCGCCTGAATTGGTACGACAAAATAAATTGGATTAAGTCCCCATTTCCCAGGATGAAAGATATTTTTCCTGCTCAGGGGTGAGGGTGTCGATTTCCGCTCCCATGGATGCCAATTTCAGCCGGGCAATTTCTTCATCGATAGCCTTTGGAACGGGGTAGACCTTGTTTCCCAATGACTTGCTTTCGACCGCCAAATAGGCGGCGCACAAGGCCTGATTCGCAAAGCTCATATCCATCACACTGGAGGGATGTCCCTCGGCCGCGGCCAGGTTAATCAGTCTCCCTTCTCCAAGGACATAGATTCGCCGTCCGTCGTCCAGGACGAACTCCTCCACAAACTCCCTTATGGACCTTTGAGAGGTAGAAGATGACTTTAGAGCAGGCAGGTCCAGCTCCACATCAAAATGTCCCGAGTTGCTAACAATGGCCCCATCCTTCATGATCTGGAAGTGTTCCTTCCGAATCACGTTGATGTCTCCGGTCAGAGTGCAGAAGAAATCTCCCAGGGGTGCGGCCTTGGCAATGGGCATGACCTGAAATCCATCCATCACCGCCTCAAGGGCCCTGAGGGGATCTACCTCACAGACAATGACATGGGCGCCATGTCCCTTGGCGCGAAAGGCCACACCCCTGCCACACCAACCATAACCACTCACCACAAAGGTGCTGCCGGCCAGTAAACGGTTGGTGGCCCTGATAATGCCGTCCACAGTGCTTTGACCTGTGCCGTAGCGGTTGTCAAAGAGGTGTTTTGTGTTGGCGTCATTGACGGATACCACGGGGAACTGAAGCACTCCGTCCTTTTCCATGCTTCGCAGTCGGATTACACCGGTGGTCGTCTCTTCCGTGCCGCCCACGACGACGGAGAGAAAATCTTTTCGTTCATCCTCTGAAAGGCTTCTGCCCCATTTGCTGACTCCCGCTTCCAGCTCGTCCCATTTTTCAAGGGCCATGAAATGGATGGAGCTGACCAAATCGGCCCCATCATCCATGGTCAGGTTCGGTCTGTGCTTTAGGGCCGAAAGGATATGGTCATAGTAAGTGGAATGGTCCTCCCCTTTGATGGCAAACACAGGGATTTCATCGTCCGCCACAAGGGATGCGGCAACGTCATCCTGGGTGGAGAGGGGATTGGATGCACATAAGGCCAGATCCGCCCCCCCGGCTTTCAGCGTCTTCATCAGAGCGGCCGTCTCCGTGGTTACATGGAGGCAAGCAGATAACCGCAGGCCCGCCAAAGGTCTTTCCTCAGAGAAGCGATCTCTGATATTCCTCAGTACGGGCATACTCATTTCAGCCCACTCTATCCGTAGACGGCCTTGCTTCGCCAGATTGATGTCCTTGATGTCGTAATTCATATTATTAACCTCTTTCTTTTTTTTGATATGAACTGGAATCATCCCATTTATAGTAAACGGCTTCGTATTATTTGACCGCCCTTTTCAAACTTTCCACTGCATCAGTTTGTTCCCAAGTAAATTCAGGAAGTTCTCGGCCAAAGTGACCGTAGTTGCATGTTTTTCTATATATGGGTCTTCGAAGGTCCAGTCTCTCGATAATGGCGGCCGGTCTAAGGTCGAATTCTTTTTTGACAATCTCGGTCAATTCGACGCTGCTGACCACGCCTGTTCCGGAAGCCCCTACCATGACGGACACAGGTTGAGCTCGACCAATGGTATAGGCAATCTGTATTTCACATTTCTCTGCCAGTCCGGCAGCGACGATATTCTTCACAATATAACGGGCCATGTAGCAGGAACTCCTGTCCACTTTTGAGGGATCTTTACCCGAAAAGGCTCCTCCGCCATGGTAACCGAAGCCTCCATAGGTATCCATGATGATCTTACGGCCGGTCAATCCACAATCACCCAAAGGACCCCCCACCACGAATCTGCCCGTTGTGTTGATGAAATACTGGGTCTCATCGTCTATCATCTCCGAGGGGACGATCTTCTTGATGACCTCTTCAATAATACCTTCCCGCAGGTTATTATAATCCACATCAGGATCATGCTGAGCGGCAACAACGACGGTATGCACCCGGGAAGGCTTGCCATCCACATACTCCACAGTGACCTGCCCTTTGCCGTCAGGCCTGAGCCAGGGTAGTTGTCCTGATTTCCTGGTCTGCGTCAATTTCTCTGTGATCCTGTGGGCCAGATGGATGGGCATAGGCATGAGCGATGGTGTGTCAGAGCAGGCATATCCGAACATGAGGCCTTGGTCGCCGGCCCCTTGTTCTTTGAAAAGTCCTGAACCATCGTTCACGCCTATGGCGATATCCGGGGACTGTTTATCTATGGAAGTGAGTACCGCGCATGTCTCCCAGTCAAAACCCATGGAGGAATTGCTATAGCCTATATCTTTAATGGTTTCCCGTACCACCTCGGGTATATCGACATAGCAATCTGTGGTGATCTCTCCCGCGACAATGGTCATACCCGTAGTGACCATTGTCTCACAGGCTACACGGGCGGATTCGTCCTGCTCCAGGATTTTATCCAGGATGTGATCTGATACCTGATCCGCGACCTTGTCCGGATGCCCCTCGGTCACTGATTCAGAAGTGAATAGAAAATTCCCACCTTTCATTTGACTCTCCTTTCCTTGTGCTTAGTGTATTTAGTAACTTATTATAAAAGGATTGACACCCACCATGCCTAATGACCCTCTGAAAAAACGGACCGATAGAGGTTGAGAGTCAAATCCTTTCCTATCTCAAAAGATCGATCTTCTATCATCGTGAACCCATTGGGATTCAAAAAGCTCAAGATCTCGTCTTTGCTGAACCCAAGCCATCTGTCACCATAGGTCTGTCGCAGACTTTCATCATTGTGCTTATCAAAATCAGCAATGACCAAGGTCCCGTTCTTCTTCATCACGCGACCTACTTCAGAAATAAACCGATCGGGCGTAGCAAGGTGATGAAGCACCATGGAAACCACGGCGCAATCCGCTTCATCATCCTTTAAAGGTAAATGCTCCAACTCACCCAACCGAAGATCCACTCTCTCTTTATCTGAATAGACACGGTTTCTCGCCAACTCAATCATTTTTGAAGAGCTGTCTACCCCGATGACATGCCCTGCGATGGATTGCAGTCTTTCCACCAACTCGCCGGTTCCGCAACCAAGATCCACAACCACATTGGATTGGGGCGTGGCTTGTATGACGGCTTCGTTGAGATCAAAATCACCCAGGATTTCTCTCTTCAACAGGTCCCACCGGGACGCGATATGATCGAAGAAGTGCACGGACCTTTCTTTTCTAGCCATGACAAGGTTTTCAGCGTAGACCAAATCCTGTTTGAGAAGAGGTTCATCATTCATCAGGTATTGAATCGCCTCTATGATCTCTCGACCCGGCCCTTTGGGTGGGACCAGATAGAAGGCGGAATTTCCATCCCTTCTGCACTCGAGAAGGCCGGCATCGGTCAGGACCTTCAGATGTCGGGAGATTCTCGGTTGACTCATATCCATGAGATGGACGATTTCATTGACGTTCAACTCATGGTTTAACAGGATGTTCAGCACCCGAATCCTGGTGGAATCTGATAGGGCCTTGAAATAGTTTAATATTTCCATATCTATATATAAAGATATATTGATATTATTATATCCAATGGGGGTTGTCAATCTTTTTTTCAGTATTCGATGTCTATAAAACCGGGGGAACTCAATGCGGTCTTGCGGATGAGTGGAATAGGTGCAAGGTATAGGGTACGGTTTACGATCTACGGTCTACGGTGTACGGTTAAGGCCTACGGTGGGAGGAAATGTTTTGATATAGTAAGCCTTAGGCCGGTAAATCTTGAACTTCGATTTGATGTTAACTTATTGTTATCACTCGATTGTCAATCAATCTCGTCTT
Source organism: uncultured Desulfobacteraceae bacterium (assembly GCA_964520425.1). Taxonomy (GTDB): domain Bacteria; phylum Desulfobacterota; class DSM-4660; order Desulfatiglandales; family HGW-15; genus JAFGFY01. The sequence continues at coordinate 14,582 of CAZFMX010000042.1, read as the reverse complement.
TCCCACTTTGACGGCCAATGCCACGAGGGCCTCTTTTTCGAGGGTTTCCAGGCCTTCCAGGGTGTGAGGGTCGCATATGTTGATATAGTCAACAGCCGTGGAGGGATGACTGAGGATGAGCGCCTCCATGGCTTCTCTTATCTTGAGAACCTCTCGCTCGCCCTGCTTACAGCGCTCTTCGGCCAAATCAAGGGACTTTTTGAGAGAGAGGGCAGATACCCTCTCGTCCGCATTGAGATAGCTGTTCCTTGAACTCATGGCCAGGCCGTCAGGTTCTCTAATCGTAGGCACACCCACAATACGGATGTCCATGTCAAGATCCTTGACCATACGACGAATGACGGTCAATTGCTGGTAGTCCTTTTCGCCGAATATAGCTATGTGAGGTTTGGTTATATTGAAAAGCTTGGCCACAACGGTGGTTACGCCGTTAAAGTGACCAGGTCGCGAAAGGCCGCAGAGGTGTTTTGTGACCTTTTCAACCATGATCTTGGTCTGGGAGCCGGAGGGATACATCTCATCCACGGACGGAGAAAAGACCAAATCAACATTTCGCTCTTCCGCCCTTGCCAGGTCTGATTCCATGTCACGGGGATAGGATTCAAAGTCTTCATTAGGTCCGAATTGCGTAGGATTCACAAAAATACTGACCACGACGATGTCGGAAAGTTCTTTGCCTGTTCTCATCAACTCAAGGTGTCCTTCGTGAAAGAATCCCATGGTCGGAACGAGCGCGATACGCTTTCCTGACAGCCTCAGTCTTTCACATTTCTCCTGCATCACAGCGATGGTATTCACGACTTCCATCATTCAATCCGTAGAACTCATGGGCACGTAATACTGAATGCCTGACTTCATTCTCCTGATCCGTTCCACCAGATCTTCAAAATCTTCAGGAACATGGACAAAGTCGATCTTGGAGGCATTAATGATCAACAGGGGAGAACCCGAGTAATGAAAGAAGTATTCGTTGAACGCCTGATTTATTCTTTCCAGGTATTTGAAACTGATGTTCCGTTCATATTTTCTATTTCGCTTCTTTATCCTCTCCATCAATACATCTGTTGTGGCTTGGAGGAAGATGGTCAGATCAGGCGGCACGATCCTTCTTTTTAGGAGATGGAATAATTGTTCATAGAGCCAGAACTCACTATCATCCAGATTAGTCCGGGCAAAGATCATGTCCTTTTCAAAGAGATAATCTGAAATAACAGTCCGTTTGAAGAGGCCCATCTGTCCTATTCGCGCGGATTGCTGATAGCGCTTGAGGAGAAAGAAGATCTGTGTCTGGAAGCTGTACTTTTTGGGATTCTGATAAAACTTGAACAAGAAGGGATTCTCTTCCGTGTCTTCGATTAACGTCTCTGCATTCATCTCATCCGCGAGCTTCAACGCCAGGCTGGTTTTTCCTACCCCCAGGGGTCCTTCAATGACAATGTAGTTATGCATGGTATTTGTTGTCTAACAGGACGAGTCCTTCCCTTGCCCATCCGAGAATCCCTTAGCAGTGGCCAAGGTGATTTCCCAATAGCACCGGCCCTGGATTTTGTCAAGAAACGCCTGATTTACCATCAAAGTGTCATCTGCTGTGTTGCCTTCGGTCGCTTCTCCTTGCGGCGTATTGTTTATACGCCTCAGTCGGCGCTCCTCGGCACCTTCCAGCTAACACCTTGCTGGTGCCCAGGGATTCGCTCAAATCCTTATTTATCATTGCTCATTAACATATTTGATGGTGGAATTGGATAAGGGCGGATGTCAGTCGCAGAAAATCATCGATTGTAAGGGTCTCGGCCCTTCTTTTCGGGTCAATATCACATCTTTCCAATGCGGACAGAATCTCCTCACGGGTGTGAGATACAAGAGAATTCTTCAGAGAATTTAAAAGGGTCTTACGTCTCTGGGCAAAGGCCCCTCTGACAACACTTTTGAACTTAACGTCATCCTCGGTTCGTTCGGGGTAAGGTCGCTGGAAATCCATTTCCAGGACCATGGAATCTACTTTTGGTTGCGGACGAAAGGCTTCTTTTGGCACATGAAGGAGTGGAGAAACGTGGGCATGATACTGAACTAAGACCGTCATGGCCCCGAACGCCTTAGTGCCGGGGTTGGCAACCAACCTGCCGGCCAATTCAGACTGAAGCATGAGTACAGCTCGATTCACCATATGCCGATTTACAACGAGTTTTTCAAGTATAGGGGAAGAAATGTTATAGGGGAGATTACCTATCATTCTTAGGTTTCTGTCGTGGAGAGACGGGATGCGATTGAAATCGAGCTTGAGGATGTCTTCATTGATGAGAAGAACATTTTCAATCTTTTCGTCAGACAGTCTCTTGTCGAGGATCTCCGTCAAACGCGAATCCTTTTCAACTGCAATAACATGATGAACTTCTCTTGCCAGAACAAGGGTGAGGGCGCCCAAACCGGGACCAATTTCCAGGACTTGGTCCGTTGGATCAAATCGGGCCTTATTGATTATTTCCCGGACAACCTCATTGTCCTTCAGAAAATGCTGCCCCAGGCTCTTCTTTGGTCGAATTTCGTACTTCTTTTTCATGAGCGTGGTTTTCGCAAGACCTTGCGGTCTCTCCTTTTTTGACGCCATCGCCTAACAAACTGGAAAAACCTTAGAGAAATGAAACAAGAGGGCAGGGCGGCGACAAGACCCATGATGAGCCCTCCCAAAAGAAAAGAAGAAATGATGGTTGTTCCCGCACCGGTGATCTCCCCGATGAGCTGCAAGTATCCTTCAGTATGTTGAAACGGATCCATGACGGAGGAGATAATCCCGCTTTCATTCGGGACCCCAAGAATCGATGCCCCTATTTTATAGCTGTAGAAGTATATGAAATACCAATTCAGGGGGTTTGTGACCCATGTGCCCAGAGCCGCCGTGATCTTGCTTCCCCGAAAAAAAAGAGCCAAAGTAATAGCCAGGGCTATTTGGAAAGGAATAATGGGCATCATCCCTGAGAAAACGCCAAGGGCCATGCCTATGGCGAGTTCACGGGGTTCCCCCTTGAGTCGAGTAAGTCTCAAATAATAATATTTTAACCGTCTACTGAACACCATGATTTGTTAACCTACCGATCTGCAAACGACCAACGGGATGATAGCGAATCAATACAAAAAAGGTTTTTTCGGACCCTTGACTCGACAGAAGAGGGCTTCCCTCTTCTACCGTCTGAAATGAAGAATCCCGGCCACTCAAAGTCTCCAGCCTTTGGCGGGCGTAAGAGGACCGGGGTATTCACTTGCTCATCATATCTATTGATTGTAAGGATTTTGAAGGGGTAAATCAATAGCAGTGTCGTGTCTCAGAAATAGCTTTCATAATTTAGCAGGTTCTATGACACGTTGGGGGTATGGGGATCTCTTTTCAGTTTCACCACCATTTCTCCAGAGGTCGAGGAACGGCACCATCATTTTGCATATTATGAAGCAGCCCCACGAACAATGTCTCCACAACGACGTGCATTCCTTGTGCCTGTCCAGTGAACGTTGTCCTCTTTGGGGGCGGTTAGGGGCTTAGGCGTCTTTTGGGTGGTGGAACTGAAAAGAGATCCCCATGCCCCCTTTGAATCTGAGCAGTGGGCACTTAATATTCAAGATAATTCTGAGACACGACACTGCATGGACCGAGAACAGAAGGAACTCAAGTGGTTTAAGGCGCGATGGAAAGAGAACCCTGTATGGGGAATTTTGATCTCACATCCGTAGAAAGGCTCGCCCGTTCACCATGAACCATACGATGATATCCTGACGCGGCAATCATGGCGCCATTGTCTGTGCAATAGGCCGGCCGTGGATAATAGACTTCCACACCTTTTTCCGAAGCAGTATCTCGCAGTCTCTTGCGTAGTGTCTGGTTACAGGCAACACCGCCTGCCAGAACAATCGAGCCTACACCCGTCTTATCACTTGCCTTTATGAGCTTATGGACCAGTACATCTATGACAGCCTCTTGAAATGAGGCGGCAATATCGGCGACTTTGACGGCTCTTTTGCCCTCTTCCTCTTCACACCATTTACTGACATAAAGAGCCACAGAGGTCTTCAAGCCGCTGAAACTGAAATCAAGGGACTCAGGAGATAGATAGGCTCTCGGGAAGGAAATCTTGTCACTTTGCCCTGATTGAGACAGTTTTTCTATGACCGCGCCGCCGGGATAACCCAGATCAAGGATCTTTGCCACCTTGTCAAAGGCCTCGCCTGCTGCATCGTCAAGAGTTTGACCCAATAACGTATAGTTACCGAAATCTTTTACATGATAGAGGCTTGTATGCCCTCCAGAGACAGTAAGCGCTACAAAGGGAAATTGGGGGACCTTCTCCTCCAAAAAGATGGAGAGAATATGTCCCTCAAGGTGATTCACACCGATTAGAGGAAAATGGTTCACATAGGCAAAGCCTTTGGCATAATAAAGTCCCACAAGAAGAGAGCCGATCAGCCCTGGTCCTACGGTTACGGCGACGCCGTGCAGATCTCTCACTTTGAGACCCGCGACGGAAAGGGCCTCTTGAACCACAGGAACTATATTCCGGATATGTTCCCTGGAGGCGAGTTCCGGGACTACGCCCCCATAAGGATGATGGAGTTTGATCTGTGAATTGACGGCGTTCGACAGCACACGGTACCCGTCTGCGACCACCGCGGCCGATGTATCGTCACAAGAAGTGTCTATTCCCAAAATATTCATCCCAAAACCGTCGCCCAACCTTATATATTGCTCTGCTCGGCGGAATTTACACCAGCAGGGCGCGTCGTTTAATCAATTCGTTTAGAAATAGTTCCATTACCGTCCATAAACGGTGCCTTTATTCAGATTCTAGTGTCGTGTCCCAAAAAACTTCCATGATTTTAGCCGGTTCTATGATACTGGAGGTATGAGGGTCTCTTTTCAGTTTCACCACCATCTATCCAGAGGTCGTGGAACGGCACCATAATTTTGCATATTATGAAGCAGCCGCACGAACAATGTGCCCACAGCGACGAGCATTTCTTGTGCCTGTCCACCGAATGCTGTCCTCTTTGGAGGCGGTAACAGGCTTGGACGTCATTTGGGTGGTGGAACTGAAAAGAGATCCCCATGCCCCCAGTGAATCTGAGCAGCAACTACTTATTATTCAAGTTAATTCTGAGACACGACACTAGTGCCCATATCATATATTCGAGAATCAAGTAAAAGATGAGGCATGGGCTGGCCCCTATAGATATCGTCTTGAGGGAATGGTCTATGCCTCATTACACATTAAGACAATCGAGTGTTCAAGAAACCTTAATATTCGTCTTCGTCATTCTGATACGAGGCACTAGATATCACTAGGAAAATAGTGAAATTCCCTGGTTCATAGAACAACGTGGGGCCTGATCCTTTCATATAGCTTGGGTCCAATACCTTTTACGGACAACACATCACTCACACGCTTGAAGCCTCCTCGTTCAGAACGTTCCCGAACAATGGCCTTGGCCAACTCCGGGCCGATTCCGGGAATGGCTGTGAGTCCTGTTTCTGATTCCTTATTCAGAGAAATGGGTATTCCGAGAGTCATCTTATAGAAGGCCGACATCTCACTGACAAAAAAACGGGTGTATAGGGCCTCTTGACATACTGTGACCACCTTCCCCGTTGATAAAGGACCGTTTACAGACGTTTGAGACTGAGCCATGGCAAGGTTCAGGGCTCCTGCCTTGTCCATGAGGTCCATGATATCGGGGGGATAATCAAACATGTATACACCGGGAAATTCCACATCCCCCGCGAGCTCAATGAAGAAATCCCCCTTGCTGAAAGTCCTGGAAGGTCTTGAATGAGTGAGAATAGTATTCAGAGAATAGAGGACTAAGAGAAAGGATAATAAGACCAGAAAGCCGGTTATCCTATCATTGATCTCCAGATTCATCCTGATCCAAACCAAAGGCTTTATGCAACACTCGAACAGCCAACTCCGTATATTTTTCCTCTATCACGCACGAGACCTTGATCTCAGAGGTACCTATCATGAGGATATTGATATTCTCTCGGGAAAGTGTATCAAACATCTTCTGGGCCACGCCCGCATGAGTCCTCATACCTACACCCACGATAGAGACCTTGGCAATATTTTCATCACCCAGAACCTTTTCAGCATCTACTTCTTTTGCCACCTTACTGACCAGCTTCATCGTTCTATGGAATTCAGGTTTGGGTACGGTAAAAGTCATGTCTGTTAAGCCGTCTTCGCTGGTGTTTTGAAGAATCATGTCGACTACAATGCCGGCTTCCGATATGGGCCCAAAAAGTAGAGCGGCGATCCCCGGCCTATCGGGAACCCTTCTCAGGGTTATCCGAGCCTCGTTCTTGTTGTATGCCACACCAGACACTAATACCTTTTCCATATCTTTTTTTTCGCCAATCACCATGGTACCTTGCTCCTTTCCAAAGGACGACCTCACATGAATAGGCACATCGAATTTCATGGCAAACTCGACAGCCCTGATCTCCAATACCTTTGCACCCATACTCGCCATCTCCAGCATTTCCTCATAGGAGATGAACTCCATTTTCTTAGCCTTGGGGCAAACATTGGGATCTGTCGTATAAACACCGTCTACATCGGTGAAGATCTCACAGACATCCGCCTTCAGGGCAGCGGCAAGTGCAACGGCCGTGGTATCAGAGCCTCCTCGTCCCAGCGTCGTAATATTATTCTGCTCATCCAGCCCTTGAAATCCGGCGACAGACACGATTCTCCCCTTGTCGATCTCTTGGATGATTCGATGGGTATCAATTTCATGTATCCGGGCCTTCCCGTACAAATGATCCGTGTAGATTCCAACTTGAAAACCAAGCAATGAACGAGCCTCGTAACCCATAGATTGCAGGGTAATAGCGAAGAGTGCCACACTCACCTGCTCCCCTGTAGAAAGCAGGACATCCATCTCTCTCAAATCGGGGTCTTGGGTCACCTCATGAGCCAATGCGATAAGACTGTCGGTTTGCCCGGCCATAGCCGACAAAACGACCACCATCTGATGGCCCTGTTGTGCATATTCAATAACCCTCTCAGCGACATTCCTTATCTTTTCAATACTGCCGACAGATGTACCTCCATACTTTTGTACAATGAGTGACATGCTTAATCCTTATCCTGCTCCAATCTTCGGATGATCTCCAAAGCTCGGGGATGCTGCCCCGAGATAGAGATTTCGCGTTGATGAGCATCTATGATGACTAATTTGACGGTGACTGTCCCTTCCGGCAGAATCTCCGACCATCGATCCGCCCATTCTATGGCTACGATACTATCGTCGTTCAAATACTCTTCAAGACCAATGGACTGAACATCGGAGAGACTATCCAGACGGTAGAGATCCATGTGATAAAAAGGGCATTTCCCTTCATATTCATTCAACAGGGTAAAAGAGGGACTGGTGACTACCGTATCGGCATTCACACCAAGTCCAAGGGCAAGGCCTTTGGCAAACCAGGTCTTGCCGCTTCCCAATGCTCCGACGAGCCCGACGACATCCCCCTTTGATAAAACGCTGCCAAGCCTCCGGCCAAGCCTGATGGTTTCTTGATAGGAGACGGTGACAAAGGTGACGGGCGCCATGTTCAAGACCTCAGAGGGGGTGATAAAAATCCGCATGGGGAGGCGGATTCTCTAATGGCCATTCTCCAAGAGTGAGGGCGTGCATCAAGATGGGGAAGACATCCAACAGCTCACCAGCCAAAACGCCGGTCTGTCCCAAATCCTCCGACAAATAATCGGCGGCCAATCCGTGCAGATAAACTGCCGCGATACCCGCCTCCTTCATCGGCCACCGCCTGGCCAAGAATCCCCCGATCAGACCGGTCAGGACGTCGCCTGAGCCTCCGCTCGAGAGCGCGGGATTCCCCGTGGGGTTTACATATAATGTGCTGCCGGGCTCTGCGATCAAGGTTCTAGCCCCCTTTAAGATTAAATGACATCCATACTCTTCCACAAACCGTTGGGCGGTCCCCACACGATCATCCTGTATATCTGATATTTTCAGGCCGGTTAATCGTCCCATTTCGCCGGGATGAGGAGTCAGTATAACCCTTCCTTTACATTCGGCCAAGACCTTGATCTCTTCAGACAGGGCATTGAGCCCATCGGCGTCAATAACCATGGGCACTCGACATGTTTTCACGATTTTTCTCACCAGGGCCGTGGCTTCCGGATGGGTCGATAAACCCGGCCCGAGTGCCAGAGCGGTTTTCCCTTTCAAAAGCATGTTGATTTCCTTTTCCGCCTTAAGGGAAAGACTGCCCTCCGGGGTTTCAGGCAATGGAACCGTCATGGCCTCTGTCAGTTTGCCTTCAAGGATCGAGTTGAGGCTCTTGGGTACACCTAGGGTGACTAATCCCGCGCCTGCCCTAAGTGCACCGAGCGCAGTAAGGGTCGCGGCACCTGTCTTCCCCGTCGATCCGGCCAGTACCAGAAGATGCCCCCTGTTTCCTTTATGGATATCCTGCCCTACTGTGAGAAACAGAAGATGAAAATCATCCGGTTCGGACATCCCCGCGCTTTCGGGAACCTGCCGGCTAATAGACTCCGGTATTCCGATATCGATTCTTGCCAGCCTACCAACGAGCTCTGCGCCAGGAAAAATCAGTTGGCCTATTTTTGGAAACCCGAAAGTGACCGTAAGGTCCGCCTTCATGGCAACTCCCATGATCTGTCCCGTATCGGCATTGAGTCCTGAAGGGATGTCAATGGACATTACAGGCTTGTCCAGTAAGTTAACCTCTTCAATCACTTTTCGATAAAACCCCCTGACAGGGGAATTGAGCCCGGTCCCCAAAATGCCGTCTATGATCACATCGCAGGCTTTCACCATTCGACGCCCTTTGACCCATTTTGGGGGATCCGGAATTTCCAGAATCTCTATGCCCGTACGTTGTATCACATCGAGGTTGATTCGGGCATCTTCAGAGATTTTCTTCAATTCTGAGAGAACGATCACGGTGACGGCGACTCCAGCCTCCTTGATGTATCTCGCCATCACATATCCATCCCCTCCGTTGTTCCCGCTGCCGCATAAGATGACCACGTGGTCATCTTTTGAAGGTTTGAAATGGTCCAAAAAGATCCTGGTGGCGCCTCGGGCGGCATTTTCCATTAGGACCACACCAGGTATGCCCAGTTCATGGATCGTTAAACGATCCATCTCCCGCATTTCAAATGACTTGACCAGTCTCATCACTCATCTCCAGAACCACCATGGCTATTCCATACTCCTCTTCATCTGAAAGAGACAGATGCGAGCGAATGATCTGTTTCTCCCGACATAGTTCAGAAGCCCTGCCGTGGAGTCTCAAGCAGGGTCTCCCGGCAGATGAATGGAAGACCTCTATGTCTTTCCATCTCAGCCCCTTCTTCATCCCCAGGCCGATAGCCTTGGAAAAGGCCTCCTTGGCAGCAAAGCGCAGGGCATAGGATTGTGGCGGAAATACCCTCTTGCTGCAAAAAGCGATTTCCTGCGGGGTAAACACACGGTCCGTAAACCTCTTCCCCCATCGGTCAATGACCATTTCAATCCGTTCAATATTCACAAGATCGACGCCGATTCCGTATATCATGATCAGAAACACTCTATGAGATCAACCATCTCTCTGACAGCCTGTTCAAATCCCACAAAGACGGCCCTGGCCACGATACTGTGACCGATGCTGTACTCTTCTATCTGGGGCAAGGCTTCGAACCTTTTCACGTTTACATAGTTGAGACCATGTCCGGCACTGATACCAAGGTCCAGCTCGTCCGCTATTTCGACAGATTGGGCAATACGCAAAAACCTTTTTTCGGCCTCGGAGTCCGTCCGGGCTTCGCTGTAATGCCCTGTATGGATCTCTACGACATCGCCCCCGATTTTTTCTGCAGTCTCAATCTGAATAGGATCGGGATCAATAAAGAAACTGACTCGAATCCCTCTTTCCTTCAATTCCCCAACGACCTTCTTATAGAGTTCAGGGTTTGAGTTGACATCAAGACCCCCTTCGGTCGTCAATTCTTCTCTTCTCTCAGGAACCAGTGTGACCAACTCAGGCCTAATGTCTCGGGCAATACGAACCATCTCCTCAACAGCTGCCATTTCCAGATTGAGTTTGGTCTTTACGGTTTGACGGAGAAGACTCAGATCCCTATCGTTGATGTGACGCCTGTCCTCTCTGAGGTGGCAAATGATACCCTCTGCTCCGGCCAATTCGGCGATCCCTGCGGCAAGGACCGGATCGGGTTCATTGATACCTCTTGCTTGGCGAATGGTCGCCACATGATCGACATTGACAGCTAACCGTGCCAACCTTCAGCCCTCCTTCTGATTATTCGGTTTTTCCATGTTTATCAACCTAAGAAGCCTTGTCTCTTCCTCACTCATTCGAAGCTCCTCTTCGGGTGATCTCTCATGGTCGAAACCCAACAAATGCAAAAGACCATGGATCAATAGACGATAAACCGTCTCTTCCAAAGACTCCCCCAAATCCTTTGACTCTTGAACCGCTCTATCCAATGAAATGACGATATCTCCCAGCATACCCCAATTGTCCTCAGGCGATCCGGGGTCAGACATAGGAAAAGCGAGCACGTTTGTGGGTCCGTCTTTTCCGCGGTAACGTTTATTGAGTTGGGATATCTGTATATCGTCGGTGAAAAGAATACTCACTTCGCCTTTATCACAGGCCAAGTCTTTTAAGACCTTCCGGAGATTCCGCTTTATCGTCAGGCTTTTTAGACCGGGTAGTTTCTGCCGACATGTGATCAGTATGTCCATTCGCGTTTGTTTTTGAACTCTTCGTTGATGTCTCGGGGTATTCAATGCGTTGGTGAAATATACCGCTCAGTGTTTTGTTGAAACTCTTTGCTATCTCATTCAAATCTTTTAGAGTCAACTCACATTCATTCAACTGCCCGTCGGAAAAGGCATTGTTGATGATTTTCTGAACCATCCCTTTAATACGTGAAGACGTCGGGTCGACGACAGACCGTGAAGCAGCCTCCACCATGTCTGCCAACATGACGAGCCCCGCCTCTTTGGTCTGCGGTTTGGGTCCCGGGTATCGAAAGTCCTCTTCCTCCACTTCAATGGTTTTTCCACCTTTGGTAAACGTGCGCTCCTTGGCCTTTTGGTAGAAATAAGAGATCAAACTAGTGCCGTGGTGTTGCTGAATGACATCGGCGATCTCTCTTCCGAGCTTATGTTTCTTTGCCAATTCAAATCCATCCTTGACATGGGAAATCAGGATGAGACTGCTCATGGAAGGAGCCAGTTTCTCGTGTTTGTTTTCACCCCCCATCTGGTTCTCAATGAAATAGAGAGGCTTTTTCATCTTGCCGATGTCATGATAGTAGGCGCTGACTTTAGCTAAAAGAGGGTTCGCATCAACCGCTTTAGCCGTAGCTTCCACCATATTGCTGATAATCACGCTGTGGTGATATGTCCCTGGGGCCTGAACCATCAGGCTTCTCAATAATGGCTGGTCAAGATTGCTCAATTCCAGTAGTTTGATATCGGTTGTGAAACGGAAAGACATCTCCACGAGGGGCAAGATCCCTGTTCCGATGATGCCTACAAGGATGCCACCGATAAAACCGGACAAGGAGGCAACGACGGATTGGATCGTATAAAAAGAGCCGTCGATCATCTCAATGGAAAGGCTCAGGACTATATGAATGAGCCCCACCCTCAAACCTGTCTTAATGAGAACTCCACGCTCGGTGCAATTTTGTACGCCATGGGCAGCCACGAGACTACTGATCAGGAAATAGACGAAAAACTCAATTCTCCCCCCCGTGATGAGGGACGCCAGAACGGATATGATCAATGAGAAAATAACAGCAAGGTTTATACCCTGAAAGATGGATATGAGCATCGCTCCACAGGCAACGGGCATGGCATACAAGAGGGCCTTGGAATCAATAAGAGTGAAGCCTCTGGCCACTTCTTCAGCTACAAAATTACAGGTCCAAGTAAACAGAAACGTGGCCAGGATGGTCACAGAAAAAAAGAGGAGATGCCTTCCATCTTTTCTTATGGACTGCCCTCCCACAGATCCCACAAGATAGATCACAATGAATAGGGCTCCGGTCATAATGGACATAGCCGCTATCTTGCCGATCATATCGACCCGTCTCGGGATTCTCGTATCTGCAGAAAGTTTGAGGAGGTGATCAGGACCAATCCTTTCTCCTTCCCTCACCAGCATTTCTCCCTTTTTAATCTGATAGTAGGTCGTCTTCACCAAGTCTCGGGCGATCTCCTTTCGGAGTTCCGTCTCTCTTTGATTGAAAGTGACATTCGGACTGATAAGGGATAAGGTAAGCTTCAAGGAAATATCGGCGAGTTCAGGAGGAGACATGGTCTTCGCAAGCTCAACTTCCTGAGCTTTGATAAATTCAGTAGCTCCGGCCAGATCGTAGAATCGGGTTAGATCGGATACCGTAGTTTCTTCTTGGGTATAAATCTCATGGAGGATAATCCCTCCCTTTCCAACCTGACTCATGAGCATGGATCGGTTTCCCACCACGCCTTTGCGCAGAACCGAAGTCGTCAATTCAATAACGGCCTCTTCCACTTGTGAGGGAAAGAGATGATACGCGAGTTGTTCGAAAAGCTCCTTTTCATCTGGTATCTCGAGGATTGCAAAAAACCGCTTTTCCGTACGTCCGTCCTCCAAGAGTTTTTTGACCGCTCTTTCACGAATTACAGTATCGATCAGTCCTAGTTCGTCCGGCTCCACCGGGTAATCCATGTTTCCCCTGGCGAAACTGAATGCTTCCTTTATTCTAGGTACAAGATTTGAAGCGGCGCTGTCAAAATCGTATACGGAGAGGGCTCCCTTGACGGCCTTCTCCCTATTCTGTTCAGTCAATTCACTGTTTTCAATAAGAAAATCCCTGGAGGCCTTGATGTCTTGCTCGGCTACTTCTCCTAGATTATATGTTTCAGACTTGCTCAGAATATGAGGGAAAAGGGTGACTGAGATAGCCAGACTCAGGATCACGAGGATGGGCCATCTGAGTCTTTCAGGCCGAAAGAAGTCGCCAAGGAAGACGGATTTCTTGCCCGTAAATGGAGATTCAAACTCTGCTTTGACAGAGGAGCGAACCTTCGCGAAGGGATTTAATTTGATTTTGTCCGGCATCTTGAGACCTTTGAAAAACGCCCCCTTTTGATCAATCTTCCGCCGTCGCTAAAAGCTATGGCGGGACAAGCTGCGTCACGCTCAAATATCAATCCTCGAAATACTACAAGGTATTCCTGGCTGTCCCGATGAAAATCGGGAGGATTAGAATTTTCGCTTTCCTTGACCTTGAACAAAATTGAACCTTTTTCAAAGGTCTCATCTTCTCTTTTATTCAGGGTCTTTGCCCATGCGGACCCATACTCCTAATCCGTTTTCTCATAGGCCTCAATAATCTTCTGCACCAGGGGATGTCTGATCACATCCTCTTTGGAAAAATAGACAAATCCGATGCCTTTTATTCCTGTAAGTAGATCCCTTGCCTCGATCAGACCGGATGCCTTTCCCTGGGGCAAATCAGTTTGAGTCAAATCTCCGGTGATGACGGCTTTGGAACTGAAACCGAGCCGAGTCAGGAACATCTTCATCTGGTCACGAGTGGCGTTTTGGGCCTCATCCAAAATCACAAAGGCATCGTTCAGTGTCCTGCCCCTCATGAAGGCCAAAGGGGCGACTTCTATGACGCCCTTCTGAATAAGACGAGAGGCGCCTTCAAAATCCATCATATCATGGAGGGCGTCGTATAAGGGTCGAAGATACGGATTGACCTTTTCGTAGAGATCACCGGGTAGAAATCCGAGGCGTTCTCCCGCTTCAACCGCCGGTCTGACAAGGACGACCCGGTTGACCTCCTTCTTGACCAGAGAAGCGACGGCCATGGCCATGGCCAGATAGGTCTTCCCCGTACCTGCCGGCCCAATTCCAAAGACAATATCGAATTGCCTTATGCTGTCAATATACGCTTTTTGGTTCTTACTCTTGGGAGTGACCACTTTTTTGTGGGCAGAAATATAGACCTTATCCTGAAAAATTTTGCTTAGGTCCGCTGACATATCACCGCTCAAAATGCTGACAGCATATTCCACATCATTGGCGTATACGGGATAATCGTCCTGTATGAGCTCATAGAGTTGGGTGAGGACCTTTTCGGCCAGATCTATCTCCCAATCTCCACCCTGTAGAGTGATTTGGTTCCCTCTCACGTGTATAGAAAGGCCGATCCTCCTTTCCAGGATGTGCAGATGAGCGTTATGACCTCCGCACAATGTCCCAACCAACTGAGTATCAGGAAAAGTGAGTCTCTTCTGCGCCTGGCCCGTCCTTTTGGCTAAGCCGTCTTCCAATAATCATTCTCCCACAAGCTGAATGACAATTCTGCGTTTCCTCGGCCTGTTATCGAAGTCCAAGAGAACAATCTGCTGCCATGTCCCCAGCGTGAGTCTACCATCTATGATGGGGATATGCAATGATGGTCCCAACAGGGCGGCCCGGACATGGGAGTAGCCGTTTCCGTCTCCCCACCGCTCATCATGCTCATAATAGAGATCCTTCG
>CAZFMX010000041.1:0-27396 GCA_964520425.1 uncultured Desulfobacteraceae bacterium | reverse complement strand
CAACTCTATATTACTACTCGTTTGGGTTCTCCCTATAGAATAAAGAGTAACAAGTGAATTGCTGTCGTTTATTATCACAAATACTAGGGCAATGCAAATACCATATGGTGTTTGTACCGAAGGACGGGTTAATAGCGAATGGTTTATGGTTGAGATATAAGATGGCCTTTAATTGCTCTGGGTTTAATTCCTCTCCGCTAACGACGTTGATGTTATCCTCGCGAGAGAGCTGGTGTCATATTACGTCATTCCGGTCAAAACCCGAGCAGTGGGACGCGAACCGGAATCCAGAAATCTGAAAGATGATTCTCTTTTCCTGGATTCTCCTTCGACGCTACTCAGGGTGATGAGCCTGTCGAACCACGGATCTTCCACCCTCCGTAGCGTAGCTATAGCGGAGGACGGGCACTTCGTTTCTCTCCGTTTGTCCGGAATGACAACTCAATTCCCCATCTATAGCGGGAAAGTTCATTCATAATCACAGTGGAAGTGTTGACGTAACTTGTGTTGAACGAGAAAGGATATGCTCGTCAGGAAACATACAGCTTTTCCACACGAGAGGTGATGGAGGAGACCACTTCATAATTGATCGTTTCCAGAAGACCGGCCACGGCATCTGCCGTAATCTCTTCTTTTCCCTGCTTTCCAAGAATCACGACTTCGTCATCGACCTGGACATCAGCCACTTGTCCCACATCGATCATGGTGAAATCCATACAGACCTTCCCCACAATGGGCGCCCTGATACCACGAACCAGCATGCTGCCCCTGGACGATAAAAGCCGATTGTATCCATCGGCGTAGCCAATGGGAACCGTGGCGATTTTGGTCGGGTATGATGTCTTATAGGTGCTGCCATAGCTGATTCTGAATTCGGCAGGAACATCCTTTAAATGAATAATATGGGATTTGATGGACATTGCCGGTTTCAGATCCATAAGGTTACGATCAATCCCCTCTGAAGGCCAGAGACCATATAGGGCAATGCCGGGCCTGACCAGATCCAGGTGAGTTTCAGGTATTTCAATCGTTGCCGCACTGTTGGCAGCATGGCGGATGGACACTTCAAGTGATTGCTTTTTAAGGTCTTCCAGGATTTCCATAAACAATTGAAACTGCCTTCCGGCATCCTCTTTGTCCGTGATGTCGGCATTGGCAAAATGAGTGTAAATGCCTTCCAGTTCCAGATTCGGCAGCGAGGATATCTCCAGAATGGACGTCACAACCCGGTGCATGGCCCCGCGGGCCTCGACCTCATCCGCTAATTCGTGGCAGACAAGCCCCAGCCGTCCCATGCCGGTATCTATCTTGGCATGGACTTTCAGCTTCAGCCCCAGTCGGCCGGCTTCC
Source organism: uncultured Desulfobacteraceae bacterium (assembly GCA_964520425.1). Classification (GTDB taxonomy): domain Bacteria; phylum Desulfobacterota; class DSM-4660; order Desulfatiglandales; family HGW-15; genus JAFGFY01. Next base: position 26,046 of record CAZFMX010000041.1, on the reverse strand, counting down.
TCTGAAAGCAGCCTTGCAGATTCTGTTGAATTGACAGATGCCCGCGCATCATTCTCCGTCAGGTATCCGACATAGGAGGGATGACAAAATCCGAAAAGCAGCAGTGGTGTATGAATACCGGCGTTTCTCAGTTGAACGACTTCGCTGAAACGGGCCACGGCCAGGTACTCAGCCCCGTTGGCCAGCGCGACCTTTGATACGGGGATCGCTCCGTGACCATAGCCATCGGCTTTCACAACCGCCATGATAGCAGCCGAATCGGATGTGATCCTTCTCAGTTCCCTCATGTTATGGGCTAGCGCACCAAGATCGATCTCAGCCCATGTCAGTGGTGGAAATTCCGAGGTGGCATTCATATCATAATTCTCCCCGGCTGAAGGCGGTTGTGTAGTCGCGAAACAGTTGCATGATCTTCCGGGTCAGGGGACCAGGTTTTCCATGGCCGATGGTCAGGTCGTTCACTTGAACAACAGGAACCACTTCCTTATTGGAGGCGGTGATGAATATCTCCTCGGCGGAAGCTAGCTCCTTCTTGTCGATATTCCGGATTTCCATATCAAAATGGCCATTGGCGAGCTCAAGAATGACACTCCGCGTGATCCCGTGTAGGATGTCTTTGCCGGCAGTAATCAGTTTGTTGTCTCTGAACATGAAGAAATTGGTGGTTGTTCCCTCCAGCACTCGGTCATGTCGATCTATATAGATCGATTCGACGGCATTCTGCTGCCTTGCCTGACCCAAGGCGTAAATGGCCGAGAGATAGGTGGTGCTTTTTGCGAAAGGAAGGATCCGTTCAATATCAACCGTGATGATCTTGACGCCATCTGTAAACCAGTGGTCCGGCAGCTTGCGTCTTGGGGTTACCATGACCATCAGGGAACCGTTCCCTTCAGGCGTTACGCCGTCCGAGCTTATACCGCCCGTATATATGATACGGATTTTGGATTCCTTGTGATGGATGTTGCGCTTAATGGTTTCTTCGGTAATCCTACAGATGTCTTCGTTGCTGGGGCCGATTTCAAGGCCGATATGCTTTGCCGAGTTTTGAAGCCGCTCAATATGCTTTTTCAGCAGAAAAGGCCTTTTATTGTAGGTGACGAGAGCGTCGAAGACTCCAAAGCCCCTTAATACAACGAGGTCCTTTGCGGAAACAACGGCCTTGTCCTCATCGACAAACTGCCCGTCAATATAGTATATGTCCATTGAAACTCCTCTCCCACTAGATTAAAATGATGCCCATTTCAGTTTGAAAGTCGTTTCCCCATGCAAAAACCAACCCGCCACATAGGCTGACCCATTGTCAGGCAAATCCCAGGCCAGTCTTTTGCCTGATGACTGTGAAATATTGACGCTGCATGGCTGAAACCGCGCTCATGAGGAGTCCGGGGAGTTTATGCCGCCCATAGAATTGTTTTCATCCGCCTTCGCAGGAGACCCGCATTTATGCGGGAAGGAATGCTATCGTCGTCCGCTTCGGCGTGATGTCGCCCTTCACGCCAGGCGGATGATCACGCCGTAGCCTTCGGTGAAGGCGGGTCATGTAAAGGGGACCACGGGGTTACCCGTGGGGCTCCATTTGTACCAATAAGGAACTGGAAAGAAAATCCAATAAGCTGGCAGGAAATCAATTTCCAGAACATGAGTATATGGGAGACCTGATTCAGTTGTCAATTAAAAGGATTTTCCCTGATCCACCATCAAGGTGTCATCTGCTTCGTTGCCTTCGATCGCTTCTCCTTGCGGCGTATTTCTTATACGCCTCAGTCGACGCTCCTCGGCGCCTTACATCTCACACCTCGTTGGTGCCCAGGGCTCTCCAAAAATCCACTATCATTAGTACATAAACGAAAATTTGATAGTGGATTTTGAATTTTCCGAGGAGGCATGCATTCGGATTAAACCTGAAGAATGTAGGAACATGGAAGAGGGTTTACTTTACTTTCTCACAAGCTTTCCATTTTGACCTCACAGAATCGGGAGATAACATCACGTGATGGTGTTCTTCTTGACACAAAAGCCAGATCTCTCTTATACTCAAACTCCTTATGAAATGGCAAGAACCCGCCTTATACTTTTAAAAATATGGCATCCATGACCTTATATGATTAAAAAGTGGAGCCAGTGTAGCAAACCTTAGAATGTCCGACCTGATAAACCAGGAGTAGAATTATGGCCAACCAAGCGTCGTTTTTTCCTCAGGCTATTTATGGAAGCGCCACCTTGGATCCAGAGCGCGTACCGCGAGTATTGATTTCCCCTCATCGCTACATACAAGGTCAGGGGACTTTAGATCATCTCGGTAAGTATATCTCCATTTTTCCCAGTGAACGACCGGCGGTGTTGTTATCTGTCGGTGGAGAAGAACGCTTTGGCGAACAGATCAGAAATAGCCTCAATACGCCGGACATCAGCCATACAGTAGAGATTTTTAAAGGGGAATGTTCCGAAAAGGAAGTCAAGCGGCTCGTCTCTCTGTTAGAAAATGGAGATCCTGAAACAGATGCCATAATCGCGGTCGGGGGGGGAAAATGCATGGATGCCGGCAAATGTGTGGCTTTCCATCTAGGACTACCAATCGTTACTTGCCCGACCATCGCTTCCACAGACGCCCCTTGTTCAGCTGTTTCAGTCATGTACTCCGATGAAGGTGTACAAGTAGGACCCGAGTTCTTCCCTAATAGTCCGGCTTTAGTGGTTGTTGATACTCGCATCATCATCAAGGCTCCTATGCGTCAGTTGGTTGCAGGTATGGGGGACGCCCTGGCAACCTATTATGAAGCCAGAACCTGTTTTCAGAATCTCCGGGCCAGATCTATAGTCGGAGCTCGCCCAACCATCACGGCTTTGGCCATTTCCGAATTGTGCGCAAAAACCCTGCTCGAAAATGGTATGAATGCCGTGGATGCCATGATACGGCAAGAACCCAATGAAGCCTTCGAGCGGATTGTGGAAGCCAATACATTGCTAAGTGGCATCGGATTCGAAAGCGGTGGATTAGCAACAGCCCATGCTGTTGCAGCAGGACTCACAGAGATACCTGTCTTGCACAGAGATTTTTTCCACGGTGAACTAGTGGGTATCGGCATCCTGACCCATCTATTATTGGAAGGGAAGGCGGACGAAGCAAGAGAGGCCGCTGAGTTTATGGCCGGCGTCGGGCTGCCGATACATGCGGGCCAGCTCTCTCTGGATATGAAAAAAGACGCGTCAAGCATCAAGAAAGCCATGGAAGGAGCCGTGTCATCACATTTGACCGAAGCCGAACCTTTTGAGGTCAGTCCCGAGAATTTGTTTAGAGCTTTTGTCGAAGCCGACCTGTTGGGAGTAAGGACCGCTCAAACTTTAGGCGATGCGGCTTATCGTCGTTTGCACCCATAAGAGAGGAAGTCTCAATTGACTTCCTGACGATCTTCTGTTGATATGATTAAGAATCATTATAACCTGAAACCACCGCCCCTGGCAGTGGACACGGAAAGGTTCTACCATTCCGGCGAGAAACGAATAGTTACTTTGTACAGGAGAGATGCTCAAGGAACAGAGGCTTTTCTTCCGTTCCGAGGTTCCCGGTCTGGTCTTTTCAGTGACTTATCCGCGAGGGAAACCTGCCCCTTCCACTGTTCTTCCCGCCCCTTCGAGGCGGGAAGCCAGGGCTTCCCCCACAGATAAGTCACGAAAAGACGGCGTCCTCCCACCAGTCACAACAGAAAAGCCTCTGTCCCTTGAGCCCCCTTCGAGGGGGCTTCCTGAGGCCTCCCGCTCTGCCGGAGGATTCTCACTGGGACAAAACAGACAGATCTTGATATTTCAACGCTGTTTAAAGACTAAAGGAATCATTGCTATGTCCAAAGAATGGAAAGACATGACATCCCAGGAACGTCAGAGCGCCAGGTTCGAACGCTGGCTCAATCCTCCGGATGTGACCTTTGCTTCAGACCAGATTAAGAACAATTACTTGGCTCGAACCGGCAGGGTGATTGATGCCATTTCACTGGCCAAAATACCGGATCAGGTTCCGACTCTGTCACCGGCTTCTTTTTTGCCCTGTTTCCTATATGGAGTGACATGCAAAGAAGTGTTGTATGATATCGATTTGGCCGTGGATTTATGGCTGCGTTTTTTGCGCGAATACCCTACGGATCTGGCGAAAGGGCCGTCCTATTGCGGAACCGGCAAGGCCTTTGAGATACTGGACTACAAATTATATAAATGGCCCGGCCATAATCTGCCTGACAACGTAGGTTTTCAGGCGGTGGAAAATGAATGGATGAAAAAGGACGAATACGACCTGCTCATCGATGATATGTCTGATTTCTGGTTGCGCCACTATATGCCGAGGATCTTCGGGGCTCTTGAGCCCTTAGCGTCTCTGGCTCCTTTGAATCGCATCATAGAGATACCCAACGTTGGTCAATTGACCAATTTTGGCCTGCCCGGGATCAGGGAGGCGCTCAATAAGGCGGCCGATGCCGGCGAAGAACTCATCAAGGTCAGACAGGGGTTGGGACGTTTCCGGCAGACAGCCATGGTCGATATGGGTTTTTCCACACATATTGGTGGTGGAGCCAAGGCGCCCTTTGATGTATTGGCCGATACCTTGCGGGCTTCACGCGGCATGGTGATGGATATATTCCGCAATGAAGATATGATCCTCAAAGCCATTGAGCACATTACGCCCTTGCAAATCAAGGGCGCCGTAGCAGACGCGAATGTCACGGGTAATCCCGTGATCTTCATGCCCTTACATAAAGGTGCGGATGGATTCATGTCTGATGATCATTTCAAGCGCCTTTATTGGCCCAGCTTAAGGGAAGTGATCTTGGGACTCGTGAAGGAAGGCTGTGTTCCCCTGCTATTTGCTGAAGGCGGCTATGGTTCCCGTTTGCCCTATCTCAAGGAATTGCCCAAAGGGACAACCCTGTGGCTGTTCGACCAAACGGATATGTCAGAAATTAAGAAGCAGGTTGGAGACATTATTTGCATAGCCGGCAATGTGCCCACTAGTTTGATGGTTACAGGCACTCCGCAACAAGTGGATGAGTATTGTAAGAAATTGATCGACACCTGCGCGGCGGGTGGTGGGTTTATTCTCACTACGGGCGCTGCTTTGGATGAAGGAAAAGCGGATACGACTCAAGCTTTGCTCGAAGCTGCCAATAAGTATGGGCAATATTAAAACGCTTCAAGCTCTGCAACTTGTTTTGTGTGAATGAGTCCATTGTTTTTTCATCACGAAATCTGAATACAGCATCGGGTGATCGTGTTTTGCTTGACATACAAGCCAAACCTCTCCTATACTGACACCCAAAAAGAGACTAATTATCAACGACTGTTTGATTCTATCCATTGAAATAGAAGAGGATAAGAAAGTGAAAATCGGCCGTTAGAATCATTTGTAGGAAAATGAATTTCATTTTTCCGCTTCTTTATCCGGTATTCATACAAGAGTACTGGTATATGGTTCCAACGGTGTTCGTGTTAAAAAGCGTTTTGGTTTTCTAGAAGCCCGCCGTTGGTTTCATTCCAACGGATGGGCTTTTTCTTTTGGAAAGAATGAGGCAGTGATGGATGATGGATATATTCGGTTTCGCGACGTGTCATTTACCTATGATACGATAACTTCTTCGTTAATCGAGAGACTCTCATTTGATCTGGCCAGAGGATGGACAGGAATAATCGGCGCCAACGGAGCCGGGAAAACCACCATATTGAAACTGGCCACCGGGAAGATCTCCCCCCAAAAAGGATCTGTTACCGGCTCGGGAAACGCTGTTTACTGCCGACAACGCACTGATGAGATGCCGTCACTCCTGTATGAACTTGTAATTTCTACAGAGAGTGACGCGTGCAGGATCAGGGGACAATTGGATCTGGGCATTGATTGGCATGATCGATGGAATACACTCAGCCATGGGGAGAGAAAACGGGCTCAAATCGCAGTAGCCTTATGGCGCAGGCCCGGAGTTCTTGCCATCGATGAGCCTACGAATCATCTCGATAGCTATGCTAAAGAGCTTCTCTATCATTCCCTAGAAACATACAAGGGTGTGGGGCTCCTTGTCAGTCATGACCGTGATCTCCTGGATCATCTCTGTTATCAATGCCTTTTTGTCGACCCACCCCACGCAATACTCCGTCCAGGAAATTACACCAGTGGATCTGAGCAGGCAATCTCCGATGAGGAATACGTGAGAAACCAGTATGCCGCTAAAAAACAAACATTTAACAAACTGAAAAAAGAAGCGTCAAAACGGAGAGATATTGCCGGCAGGTCTCACCATATGCGTTCAAAGAGGGGACTGGCGATAAAAGATCATGACGCCCGTTTTAAGCGGAATTGCGCCCGTATCTCAGGAAAGGACGGGACAGGGGGCAAACTCTTAAACCAGATGAAAGGCAGGGTCAGACAGGCACAGGAGGAACTGAAAAAAACAGAGGTCAAGAAAAAACATGAGATGGGAATCTGGGTGAGTGGATTAAAGTCAAAAAGGGATTTTCTTTTCAGGTTGCCTAATGGGATGATTCATCTTGGAGGGAGTCGGCGTTTGCATTTCCCTGATCTTCTAATGACTCCTGATGATCGAATCGCCCTTACCGGGCAGAATGGAGGAGGAAAGAGCAGTCTGATCCGCTTATTAATAAAAATACTGGACATACCAAGGAATCGACTCACATATATACCCCAGGAGATTGACCAGGGATCCTCAAAAGAAATCATGTCAAGAGCTCTTGAGTTATCAGGTGAAAGACTTGGTAAGATGATGGCAGTGGTGAGTCGTCTTGGATCACGGCCCCACAGGCTGCTGGAGAGCCGGCAACCAAGCCCGGGAGAGACTCGCAAACTGCTGTTGGCAACCGGTATAGCCAATGAACCCCATCTTATCATAATGGATGAGCCAACAAACCACATGGACCTTCCTTCAATTGAATGCCTTGAAAGGGCTCTTGAGGATTGCCCATGCGGCCTGCTTCTGGTCAGCCATGATCGACGGTTTCTCGAAAAACTGACTGACCGACATTGGCAGATTTCACGCAAAAAAGAATCTTCGGATGATTTCCTTTTACGGGTCACATGAAAATGGGCTTCATGATTTGACGACTACTCCAAAGTGGTTAGCTTAATATTGCCCCTAATAGATTCTTTTTGATCTCAGACAGTGTTTCTGGAGTTTCCTAAACAGTGTCATTGGAAGGAGAATTCTTATTAAGCAATAACACATCGGATATGGTATAATGATATGGTTCTATTTCTCTCATCCTCTGAGGTGGTCCTGTTTGAGGGAACTCTCCTGATTTCCTGACTATTTGTATTATCTGAGAAAACCTCCCAGAACATACTTATTAGGACTCACCGTAAATTTATAGGAGGAGGTTAACTGGATACATAATACACAATGAGTCCGGATTAACTGGTTATATAATAGCCAGTTTTTTCACATAGATTACATTAATTAGCAAATATTGAACCAAAATAACATTAATTCATGCGAATTGGTCATATAGGTATAGAAATTGCAATTTTATTCACAATCATTTGTGTATCTTATATGGAGTAGAGGTAAAACGGATGTACAGTGAAAATGAGTCTAAACATAAGAATAGAATTTTATTCAGAGTCATAATGGTTTTCGCAATCATCTTTGCGGGCGTCGTTGTTGCGGGAGGTTTTATGGCGCTTAGAAAACCGCCGCCACAGATGCCGATCCCGGAGCCCACCCTTCAAGTTGAAGTACTTGATGCAAAGCCTGAAAACGTCCCTGTAGTCATAACAGGGTACGGTGAGGTCAAGGCCCTGAATATAGTTTCTATTGCTCCGGAAGTATCCGGGAGAGTTGTTAAAATACATCCCAGGCTGGAGGCGGGTGAAGTGATTGAGAAGGGAGAGGTTATTTTCCAGATCGATCCCCGGGATTATGAAGCTGCTCTTATCGAAGCTAGGGCTACTGTTACCCAGATGGAAAGCTCTCTGAGCCGGATGAAGCGGCAGTATGAGATAGACGGAGAGAGGTTAAAGACCATCCAGAGAACCTGTGAATTGTCAAAACAACAGTATGAGAGAGTCAAGAAGCTGTTTGAGGAAGACAAGGTGGGCACCCAGTCAGGTGTTGACCAGGCTGAACAGACCTTTAACAACGCCTCAGACCAGCAGGAGCAGATGGAAAAAGCTGTTGAGCTTTATCCTCTGCAGATAAAGGAGACTGAAAGCAGCTTGTTGTCATCGAAATCGAGAATGGCGACAGCAAAAATACGTCTTGAGAGATGCACGGTTATAGCACCCTTTAATGGTCGCATAAAGAGTGTATCCATTGAAAAGGGACAATATGTGTCCCCGGGGGTGAGTGTCATTACGCTTGCTGATGATTCTATTCTGGAAATTCAGGTTCCACTGGACAGTCGTGATGCGAACAAGTGGTTACCTTTTGATGAGAAAAGCAACAATACATCCAATGCCTGGGTAAGAGGACTGAAGAAGGTGAAATGCAAAGTTCGCTGGACTGAATCGACTTCAGCCGAATACTGGGAGGGTACATTAGATCGGGTTGTCAAATTTGATGAGCAGACCAGGACGGTTACCGTGGCTATCCGGATTGAAGGCGCAGAGGCATTGTCTATTAACCACGGCAGCCTACCCCTGATTGAAGGAATGTTTTGTTCTGTTGAGATCCCGGGGAAAACACTTGAAGATGTATACAGAGTACCTAGATGGGCTGTCAGTTTCGAAAATACCGTGTACGTGGCAATTGATAGCAAGCTTAAAACTGTTCCAGTGGAAATCGCCAGGTCTCAGGGCGAGGAGGCATTGGTATCAGAAGGTCTTAAACCTGGTGACAGGGTCATCATCACACGATTGATAGACCCTATGGAGAACACAAAGCTGATCATTTTATAAAAGAGAGATTGGACCATTATGAAATCGTTACTGGCAGCTTTGGCTGCTAACAGAGTATTTGCCAATATAATGCTGGGCATGATTCTGCTTTCCGGTGTCTTTGGGGCATCTTCGATGATCATAGAATCCATGCCGGAAATGAGTCTGGATGCCATCAATATATCCGTGTTCTATCCAGGAGCTGATCCGGAAGAGGTTGAAGAGGCCATAAGCAGGAAGATTGAAGAAACCATAAAGGGCATGGAGGAGATAGATAAATATACCACCAATTCGTCAGAGGGTTCTGCATCGGTTTCTATTGAGGTAAAAACCGGATATGATGTTGATGAGCTTCTTGAAAAAGTCAAGACTAAGGTCCAGTCAATCATGACATTTCCTGTGGACGCTGAGAAGCCCATTGTTACTAAATTTGAAATGCGAAGATCGGTTATGACCATCTTTATTCAGGCTGATATGTCTGAGCGGAGGTTGAAGGCCTGGTCTGAACAAATAAAGGATGAAATACAAAACCTTCCTGAAGTATCAACTGTTTCACTCTTTGGAACCCGTGAATATGAGATCAATATCGGCGTCTCAGAAGAACGCCTCAGGGAATATGGTCTAACCATAAACCAGGTTGCCAACGCCATAAGAATGAACAACATGAATATGTCCGGAGGGACGATTCGGACGGAGGGTGAGGAGATTCGAATAAGAACCCTTGGAAGAAAATATACCGGCGAAGAACTCTCTAAGATAGTAGTCTTTGCCAAACCTGGCGGAGAAATCATCACGCTTGAACGCATAGCTGATATTAGTGACGGATTCAATGAAGATCCGATTAATAATAAGGTTGATGGGAAGAGAGCTGTTCTTGTACAAATCTCTAATTCCCTGGAAGAAGACGCCATTGCGACGGCTGAAGCAGTAAAAAGATACGTTGCCAGGAAACAAGCGTCCCTGCCTGAAGGTGCAATCATTAAGGTGCTGGACGATGCGACTGATGAGGTCCGTGCCAGGCTTGAATTGCTGGAGTCAAACGGTATAATCGGTCTTGCTATTGTTTTTATTCTCCTATGGGCATTCATGAACATCAGGATCGCTTTCTGGTGCGGAATGGGGATCCCGGTAGCTGTGGCAGGCGGCATGATAGCTCTTCCTGTCTTTGACGGCACCATCAACATGATGACCACTTTCGCGTTTATCCTTATTCTGGGAATAGTTGTTGATGATGCCATAGTTGTTGGTGAGGCCATATATGTCCAGCGGAAAAATGGATTACCACCACTCAAGGCGGCCATTGAGGGCACATGGGAGGTAGGAATGCCGGTTATAGCCGCTGTTCTGACAACGGTGATCGCGTTCATCCCCCTTGCATTTGTTGAGGGTGTCATAGGAAAAATCATTTTCTTTCTTCCGGTCGTCGTTACGGGCTGTCTTGTCATGTCCCTTTTTGAATGTCTTACTCTTTTACCCGCCCATCTCAATCATCTCTCAGACCCCAATATCACCAGCGAGAAGACCCATCCCCCAAAGACTAAGCTCGGTATAATATTAAGGAAGCTTAATAGAATTCAAGAATATACGGCGATGGGGATGGAAAAATTTGTTGAAAAGGTCTACATGCCCTTTCTTAGAAAAGCATTGGAATGGCGTTACATATCTTTTGCAACCGCCATCGCTGTTCTTTTCATAACCTTTGGACTGATATTGGGAGGTATTATTAAGTACACGATGTTCCCAAATATTGATGGTGACAGTCTTACTGCAACAGTGAGATTTCCAAATGGAACACCTCAGGATATAACCCAGAACGCCGTTGACCGCCTTGAGGAGGCCCTGAGAAAAGTAGGGGAGCGGTCAAAGACTTTGTCAGGAGATCCCCTGATTCGACACACAATTACTCTGGTGGGGCAGACCCTTGGGAGGGGCGGAGGAGGACGTGGTCCTAATGTAGGCTCTGTTCGGGCATTTCTCCTTCCTTCCGAAGACAGAGGAATACACTCAAATGACCTTTCCGTACAGTGGGAAAAGGAAACAGGCCTAATACCCGGAATAGAATCTCTCACTTTTGGTGGTGGTGGCTTCGGACCCGGTGGCGCACCCATAGAAATTTGGATTCAGGGTAATGACATGGACACAATACTTAAGGCCTCTGATGACTTAATGGAACGATTACGGCAGTTTGAGGGTGTGTACCAGGTAAAAAGCGACTTTACCCCGGGTAAGAACGAGCTAAGATTAAAACTCAAACCGGAAGCCCGTACTTTTGGACTGACCGTAAGTGATCTTGGAAGACAGGTATTTTCAGCCTATTATGGCAATGAAGCCCTCAGAATACAGAGAGGCCGGGATGATATAAGGGTCAAGATACGTTATACTGAAAAAGAAAGGACAAGGTTGTCTGATTTTGAACAGGTTAGAATCAGGACCCCCCAAGGCCAAGAGGTGCCTCTTCTATCAGTCGCCGATATCAGCTTTGGTCCCGGGTTTGCGACCATTACACGAACAGACGGGATGAGAAGAGTAGAAGTAAACGCCCAGGTTGATTCCAAACAGAGCAATGCGCGCGAAATTATGGGTGAGTTGGAAATGAATTTTTTCCCCAAATTGAAGGCAAAATATCCGGGACTCAGCATCTCAGTGGAAGGTCATCAGGCTCGTGATGCTGAATCATTCGGCACATTGTTTGTCACATATCCTATCGCGTTGCTTGGTATATTTTTTGTCATGGCGACCATGTTCCGTTCATATGTTCAGCCATTTGTCATTTTTTTTACAATTCCTTTCGGCATAATAGGCGCAATTGTAGGACACATGCTTCTGGGAGTAGACATGGCTATAATGAGTGCATTCGGTATAGTCGCTCTAACCGGTGTTGTTGTAAACAGTGCAATTGTTCTCATTGACAGGATCAATAAAAACCTTGCTGAGGGCATGCCTTTGTTCGAAGCGGTAAAGGCAGGCAGTGCAAGACGTTTCCGGGCCATCTTTCTTACAACAGTAAGTACGGTAGGTGCCTTGATGCCCCTTATCCTGGAAAAGGATTTTCAGGCACAAATGCTTATCCCAATGGCCGTATCAATAGCTGCTGGTGTTCTTTTCTCTTCTATACTTACACTGGTTTTGATTCCGAGTCTCTTAATCATCATGAATGATTTGAAGCTTTTCTTGTACAGACTATGGCATGGCTGGTGGCCAACAAGGGAAGAGGTCGAACCCGCCAGCAGAAGAGGTGTTGAGCTGGAAGAACAAAAAGAAGTCCTGTCAGATACTCCGATAAAAGTGTTTGATTCCAGCTCTTAGTCTTTTGACTGCCTTTTTTGGCAGGCAGGCTACTTATAGGTGATGATTTATAAATGAGACCCGGCATTAAAACAAATGTCGGGTCATTGTATTTTAAATACTCTGATACGGGTTTTAAAAGGAGATTTATTGATGCCAAGAATCAACAGGAGTCTATTTTCCAAAACATTTTTGTTTGTGTGTTTTTTGTTTCAGTGCACTATTTGTGCTGGAGAGGAGGTTATTCCATTTCCAGGATCAGTTGAACTCAAAGATATTAAAGTACTTGACCTTAAAACAGCCCAGCGGATTGCTATAAAGGAAAATCCTTCCCTTGACGCTGCTCGGGAAAGGGTCGTTCAAGCGCGCCAACAGCTTATTCAGGCAAGGGCGGCATATTTCCCCAGAATAGATGCCAGTGGTAGTGGGAGACGTTCAATCCTATCGGATAATGATTACATGGCTCTAGCGGCAACAACGCCTGACTTGGATGATACAACTGATGTATATACAGCAGGGATTTCTGCTTCATGGACACTCTTTGACGGATTTCAAAGGGAATATTCGCATCTCCGCGCTAAACACGGCAGGAACAGCAATATCCAGTTAAGTAACAATGTGTTGAGACTTCTGCTTTATCAGGTAGCCGCCGGTTATTTCAATGCCCAGCTCGCAAGAGAAAATATAAACATTGCCAAGGCCAATGAAGAATTTAACCAGAGACAGCTTCATGAAGCCGAGGCAAGATACCGCGTTGGCACAGGTTCCCTAAGTGATGTCTATAATTTCAGGGTGAGAATAAATTCTGCAAAGTCACAGCTTATAGCAGCGAAACAGGGTTATGAAGTCGCTCTCTATGGTTTGGCGAGTCTTATGGGTATCCCTGACGCAAAGCTGCCCTCACATGTTGAATTAAGTAAGCTTGAAGATGAAACAGGAGATGAACTCATCATCCCGGATACTGTTACGTCGGTCCGATATGCCCTGAATCATCGACCTGATCTTAAACAGAGCGATTATCTACTTCAGCAGGCAAAGGCTGGTGTGGGTTCTGCAAGAGCAGCTTATTACCCTACTATCAGCCTTGTCGGATCACTCGATGGAGACAGAACCAATGACCGTGATTTTGAGCATGAAGACTTCGGCAAAAGCATCATGCTGAATATCTCATTTAATCTGTTTGCAGGTGGACAGATCATGTCCAGGGTGAGTGAGGCCAAATCGAGGCTGAGAGAATCTGAAAACAACCTTGAAGATAAAAGAATCAGCGTCATATCCGATGTTGAATCTGCTGCAGTAAGGTTGAAGGCGGCGCAGGAACAGCTTGCCCTTCAGAGGATCAACACAAAACTTGTTGAGCAGACAAGGGACCTTGTCGAAAAGGAATACTCAGCCGGTCAGGGTTCACTCGTAAGACTCAACGAGGCACAGCGTGATCTCGTAACAGCCCAGAGCAATCTTGTTCTTTCGCTTGTGTCCATGCGGCAGGCCTGGGAAGGTTTGAGATCAAGTACCGGCGAGATATTACTGAGTTATAAGGAGTAATGTCAAACAGGGGAGTCTACCCTGATCCACCATCAAGCTGTCATCTGTCCCGCCTTGGCGGGATTGCCTTCGGTCGCTTCTCTCGTTCGACCTTGAGGCTCTCGACAGGTTTGCGGCGTATTGTTTATACGCCTCAGTCGGCACTCCTCGGCGCCTTGCAGCTAACACCTTGCTGGTGCCCAGGGATTGACCAAAAACCTTAGTTATCATTGCCCACCAACAAATTTGATGGTGGATTTTGGTCTATAGCTCCGGCAATCGGCACAGAGACGACTAATGTAAACGATATATTCGGTTATTCTCCCTCTTACGACTCGCCTGATGGCTCCTCAGGAATCGTCAGATCAAAGGGAAGTGTGTTGGGGAAATCGTCACGAGCCTTGCCCTTGGTCAGCGTTTGAGGGATGATGTCCGCCAATTCTTCCGAGGTGAAATGCCCATTCTTCCAGAGGACCTGTTTGACCGGAGGGGGCTCTTCATAGATACCCACGTGTCCGTCATAGACTTCAAAGACACAACCGTTAATATGATCGGCAGCCTCACTTGCCAGGTAGATCACCAGAACGGCGACACCCTCTGTTGGCAGTTCCTCAAACTCCTGTATTTTTACCTTTGCGCCGCGCCATGCGGCGATGGGACGAATAATATTGCAGGTCACGCCGAAAGGGGCCATATCCCGGGCGACAGAGCGCGAGAAACCGGTAATGCCCTCCTTGGCTGCTGAGTAAGCGGACCCACCCCTCAAGCCCAGTCCGTTATGGGATGACGTACTAATAATGCGACCGTATTTCTGTTCCTTCATTATACTCACAGCTTCATGAGTACAGAAAAAAGTACCGTAAAGATGAGTCTTAATCATGGCATCCCAGTCAGCCGTACTTATCTCATAGATCAATCCGCCCGTGATTATTCCGGCGTTATTCACGAGGATATCGATCCTTCTATACATATCGATGGCGGTCTTGATGATGTTCTTTGCTCCATCTTCCACAGCCACACTGTCATAGTTTGGCACTGCGTCTCCGCCTTCTTTCCGGATCAGTTCAACGACCTCATCTGCGGCATCCCGGGAAGTCCCCTCCCCGTTAAAACTGGTCCCTAGGTCATTGACAACAATCCTGGCTCCCTGCCTCGCCATTCCTATGGCATAGGCCCTTCCCAGTCCGCTTCCAGCTCCAGTAATAACAGCTACTTTGTTTTTCAACATATCTCCCATGTGTATCTTCTCCTTTAGATTATTCGTTTCTGGATTCTAGTATCTTGTATCATAATTTCTGAGACTATTACGCTGTTTTTTGGGAGTTTGATAGAGTCTGACTATTCTGATGCATTATGAGGCATGGGCTATTCCCTCAAGACGATATCTATAGCGTCCAAGGGCGGTGATCTGCCCTTTGAGGGTTTAAGGGGCCGTTTCTTTTAAGTCGGCTAACCATTCTACCATAAGTTCTGGGGCGTACCCCCCGGGGCACACCCCGGGGCATACCCCCTCAAAGGTCAGATCACAGGGGATTCAGTGGAATTTCTTTCTGAGATATCGTCTTGAGGAAACAGTCCATACCTCATTTGATCATTGGTCTGTAAATATATGATACGCGACACTAGTTACTAGTCTCTAGTTTCTAGTTTCTAGTTTCTGGTTTTTTTAGGCATCGCCATGGACTTCAAAGACGGCAGCCTTTCCATCTTCATTATGTATTCATCATCGCTTCTTTAATCCGTTTCGGTGTCATGGGGAGTTCATATAAGCGAACACCGATGGCATCATACACAGCATTGGCCAAAACAGCCCCTACAGTGGTGCAGGCCGGTTCACCGCAACCCTGGGGCGCCATGTCGTTATTCTCGATCAGCACAACATCGATCTGGGGAGCCCCTGAAAACCGCGTGATTTCATAGGAATCAAAGTTTTCGGTGAGTATGGCGCCTCCCTTGAACTGCAGTTCCTCACTCAGTGCCGCGCTTATGGCCATAGTGATACCGCCCTCGATTTGGAGTCTGGCACCCTGGGGATTGATGATCTCCCCCATATCCTGAGCACAGACCATTCTTTCCACTCGCACGTGTCCGTTTTCTTTGTCGACCTTTACCTTAGCCATGGTCGCCACGTATGTACCAAGATAATCCGTAAGGGTTATCCCGACACCCTCCCCGCTGGGTCCTTTAGTAAATGAATGACCAAATTTATCCGCGGCCGCTTTCAGAACACGCCGCATCCGTTCATCAGTCAGGTTTTTAAAACGAAAGGATAGGGGATCGATTCCTGCCGCTTGTGCCATGATATCGGTCTGGGATTCCATGGCAAAAACATTGGTATTACTCCCCGGACCGCGCCATGCCCCTGTCCTGAAGGGATGGATCGGTTGCTGCCCGAATCCTCCTCCCCTTGCATAAATCCGCTGATGAGGAATGTCATAAATGGGCACTGAACTCCTTGTCCCGGCTAATAGGATTTCAAAATTCCAGTAATTGATTTTGCCCTCTTTATCCAGGCCTGATTCAGCTTTTACCACTGCCGCCGGCCTGACAGCATCATAGAAGAATTCTTCCTTTCTTGTCATGGCGACCTGTACGGGTTTTCCTGTCAATTTAGCCAGTCGGGCGGCTTCGACAGTCTCCAGGTTAGTCGTTTTCCCTCCGAATCCGCCGCCCACATACACCGGAAGAACCCGAACCTTCTCAGGTGGAAGGCCAATGGCTTGAGCAACGGAAGTCTGGACCCTGAAAGGCGACTGGGTGGATGCCCAGATATGCATTCCATCCTTTTCAACAGCCGCTACAGCGGTGTGTGTTTCAATGGGTGCGTGGGCCACATAATGGTTCAGGAATTTGGATTCAATGGATACTACCGCCTGTTTCCGGCCATTATCGATATCTCCCTTTTGAGTCACCATTTGTCCGTTAGGGGCGGATTGTTCCAGATACTCAAATATGTTTTTGTTCTCCAAATTTGTTTCCGGTATTTCATGTTCGGCCTTTATCTGATCAAGGGCCTTTTCAGCTTGTTCTGGAATTTCATGAAGCGCGGCGATGAGGTCTTCTTCCTCAACGATAATAACGTCTTTGATTTTCTTCGCGGCTGACACATCAGTCTTTATTAATCGGGCGTTATGGGCAGGCGGTCGTAATATCTTGGCATAGAGCATTCCCGGTAGAATGATATCCCCTGCAAATCCGGCCTTGCCGGTTACCTTGTCCAGGGAGTCCCTTCTAAGAGTGGCCTTGCCGGAGATTTTGTGTTTTGAATAATGCTTTATTGAAACTTCATCCTTTTTGAGATGTCGTTCAATACGTTTCCCTTTAGTGAGATGGCCGTAAGGAATTTCTATATAAGGATTTCCCCTGTCCCTGATGATGCCATTTTCCGTGTAGAGCCTATCCTGGTTCACATTGAGACTTTCCGCGGCCAGTTGAATGAGTATGGCCCGTGCTTCTGCCGCGGCTTTTCTCAGTGGAGGGCCAAAGAATTTCGTGCTCCTGGAACCGACGGTGGCGAAGTCAAAGGGACACAAGGCTGTATCACCCATGATCATGTCGATTGATGTTAGTTCCACCTCCAATTCTTCGGCCAGCATCTGAGCCAATGAAGTCTTCACGCCCTGTCCCATTTCAATTTTGGCGGAAAAACATGTTACCCGGCCATCTTCCCCGATCCTTAGGTAGGCGTTGAAATCCTCGGGATAATTGCTACCGAAACCCCTTGGCTGGGCGAGAACATCCATGTCTCCGACTGTAAAAAACACAAAAAGACCGGCGCCTGTTATTTTGATAAAATCACGGCGGTTTAATAAAAAATCGGTTCCGGTGCCTTTAAGATTTTTGTCCTTTTTCATTTGATCTCACCTCCCCTCATTTCTTTAGCCGCGGTTTGAATCGCTCTAATAATTCGCCTATAAGACCCGCAGCGGCAGAGGTTGTCATCCATGGCATGTATGATCTCAGACTCACTAGGGTTTGAATTTTCCTTGAGGAGGCTGTAGGCTGTAAGGACCATTCCTGGAGTACAAAAGCCGCACTGGGTTGCGTCATGTTCTATAAACGCCTTTTGCAGGGGGTGAATCTCGTTAACCTTTGCCAGGCCTTCAATGGTTACGACCTCTTTACCCTTCACTTCTTCCATGGTTGTATGGCATGACCTTACAGCCTCATTGTTTATAAGGACAGTACATGCCCCGCAATGTCCTTCCCCGCAGCCATACTTCGCCCCGGTCAATCCAAATTCTTTGCGTAAGACAGTGAGTAGAAATCTTTCACCGTCTACATGGACATTTGTCTTTTTCCCATTCAGAACAAATTGTATGTTCTCTTTCATGATAGACTCCTTCCCATGTTATTGCGGTGAATCAAAGATTAGATATAAAACATGGCTTCTGGTCCTATCGTACCGGAAACATATCCCATGTCAAGGACTTACACCCCAGGGTTTTTCCATATTTTGGGGATTTCAAAAAGACCTAAGTCTCTCATAACATGAAGAGGCATCTTCATAGCCCTGGTCATAGGCAGCATGCAATTTATCCTTGTTCCGTTCAACCCTGGCTGCTTCTATGGTTTTGGTCGGCCGGATAGAAATGGTCTGCCCTGATTTCTCGAGTTTATCCACCATATCCATCGTCTTGTTATATTTTATATGGCGAACGGCAAGGGCTCTATGCAGCCCCTTGAACTTGGGATACCACAATTGGGCGAGGAGATGCAGATGTGAAGGTTTTTTACGATAACCTTTTGGGCGCGTAAGGATCAGCACATTCCTACGGTTTCCATCATCAATGCTCTTTTGTATGGGAACGGGATCAATCACTCCTCCATCCATGAACACCCTTCCTCTATAGTGAACCGGTTTTGCCAGGAAAGGCAGGCTGCAGGTCGCACGGAAAATATCCATGGCATCATCTCCCAACTCACTCTTTTCGTAAAAGACGGGGTCACCTGTCTCACAATCTGTCACACCGATCACAAATTTTGCTTCATTCCTGAGAAAAGTGTTCTGATCAAATGGCACAAGAGAAAAGGGGATTGTATGGAAGATGAAATCCATCCCGAACAATTCCCCTTTAAGTAATAAGCGTCTATAGCTTATATATCGGGGATCATTAACAAAATCGATATTTACAATACGGCTTCGCTCGGGTTGTCTTGAAATGTAGTTCGCGCCATTGCAAACCCCCATTGATACGCCTACCACGTAGGGGAATATGATACCCTTATCCATAAAAAACCGGATGACCCCTGAGGTGTAGACTCCTCTCAGGCCCCCGCCTTCGAGCACAAGACCGATTTTTTCATAATCCATACGGTTTATCCCTCCCGTACACTCTATTATATCTCAGAGATGAACACCAGCTATATACTTCACACTGATCCACCATCAAGGCGTCATCTGCTGTGTTGCCTTCGATCGCTTCTCCTTGCGGCGTACTATTTGTACGCCTCAGTCGGCGCTCCTTGGCGCCTTGCATCTAACACCTTGCTGGTGCCCAGGGATTCCCCAAAACCCATTACTCCCGTTGCCAATGAAAAGTTGGTGGTGGATTAGGGTCATCCAACGAGGAGGGTTTTCTGAAAAGCTTTTCCGAGGCTTGAATATTCCAAAGGAAAAGGAATCATTGACTGTCCATTGCAGTTCCTCTATGATTGGTCTGCTTAAACCAGAACCAAAGAAAAGACAAACCTTTCTGAACTGCCATAGACATTCGTATAGAGTGTTCATTCAAATACATGTATGAATAGATGATCCCCCGGTATAGGGCCGGAAACTAAGGGGGCTACAGCTTCACCCTCGATGCCTTGGATCTGCAGCATCCTCGACTTTTGCAACGCCAGGGTAGACTATTTACACCCTCTGATCTCATATACAGGAATGGTTTGTCTCTATCCTGATTATCACATCAAAGGAGGTGTGTCGTGGAAAACATGGTTCCACCCACCAAGATCTTGGGCGTCACTATCTTACATAAGTGTAATTTTCAATGTGCTCATTGCGGATATTTATATGTCGGCAATTCTGATGATCATGAAATCAAACCCGGGTACCGGTTGACATGGGAGCAGATCCAGAGGTTGATCGCTGACTGCAACAGCATTAGGGGTGAAAGATTTGCCTTTGTGATTAATGGTGGTGAGCCAACCCTCTGGGAAGAGGGGGATCTGAAGTTTATTGATCTCTTGTTCGCAGTCGCTGAAGGTGGCATAAGTCCAAGCTTTAATACCAACGGAAGCTTCTTTGTTGATTACGATCAGTGCCATGACTTTTTCCACAGATACGCGGAGAAAGGGAAAATGCCGCTGATGACGGCTATCAGTATGGATAAATTCCATGATAACTATGATCGCGAAACAGGAAGAGCAGACAGCCTAGACAATATCTTAAAGGTCCTTGAGGAAATGCCCGTTGAGAAAAGGGCCATACATCGTGTCCATGTGATTACAATCGTATCAAAGGATCCCAACTCTTATCTGCCGGAGGAAATGAAGGAGTATTATGGAGCCAGGGGTATCACCTTTGGCGATTTTCCTCTGCAACCGATCGGCAGGGCAAAGGAACTCATGGATGAGATGCCTGACTCGGCTGACTTTTTTGACAATGTTCCTCCGCCAATGAAAGAGGGAGAGAAAGTCGCGGGTGGAATGCCTGTTGGAACACTTATTGGTGAATATTATGTCAGGGGTGAGGAAAAAGTCGCAAAACTGGGAAATCTAAAAGATCTACTCGATGAAGCTGCAGCTAATCCAGAAGAGCACTTTTAAAAGGAAGAATAGAGGATTTCGAGAAAGCCAGGAGAAAAAATGATCAATGGGATTGAACATTTCAGTTTTACGGTGAGTAATCTCAAAGAAAGCCTTGATTTCTTTTGTAACAAACTCGGGTTAAAAGCCACTCCCATCGAAGAGGTGGATCATCCTGACGTCAGGCAGATCGTCGGAATGCCTGACGCGCGTTTGCGCATCTCTCTAGTGAAATTACCGGACGATAGAAACATCGAGCTCATCCAGTATATTCGGCCCAAAGGAAAATCCCTGGATTTAACCACCAGCAATACGGGCGTTGCCCACATCGCCTTTGAAGTATCTGACATCATTTCTATATATAAAGACCTTTCCTGCCAGGGAATAACCTTCTTGAGCCCTCCGGTATGGACTCGGAGTAATGATGGTCTGAGACAATGGGGAGTGTGTTACCTGAAAGGACCGGACAATATCACCTTTGAACTGATAGAAAAAAGGGAATAGAGGGGGGAGGAAGCTTTGCCGATAAAAGATGAAGACCTGAAAATGATGTTTCGTAAGATGCTGACCATCCGCCGCTTTGAAGAAAGGGCCATTCAGGAATATCAAAACGGGAATCTGTATGGCTTTATCCATTCTTATATAGGTCAGGAAGCTATTGCTGTCGGAGTATGTTCTCATCTGAGAATCGACGACCGTATTGTCAGCAATCACAGGGGCCATGGGCACTGTATCGCCAAAGGGGCTGACATGAAACGCATGATGGCGGAGATATTTGGGAAGAAGACCGGCTATTGTAAGGGGAAGGGCGGTTCCATGCATATCGCTGATTTTCAAATCGGTATGTTGGGCGCGAACGGCATTGTTGGCGCGGGTCTTCCCATCGCGACAGGCAGCGCCTTAGCCGCCCAGTTAGAAGGCGGGGATAGAATGTCAGTTGTTTTCTTTGGCGATGGTGCCTGTGGAGAAGGGGAATTTCATGAATCATTGAATCTTGCCTCCATCTGGAAACTCCCCATAGTCTTCGTGTGTGAGAACAACATGTATGGAGTAAACACACTAACAAGCTACTCCATGGCGGCCGAAAATGTGGCAGACAGAGCTGCGGCCTATTCGATGCCCGGAGAAGTTGCCGATGGGAATAACCTTTTTACGGTTTATGAAACGGCTGAAAAGGCCGTGAAAAGGGCCAGAAAAGGCCAAGGGCCAAGTCTTATCGAGTTCCAGACTTACCGCTGGCGTGGTCATTTTGAAGGAGATGGTATGCCGGACCTTCGTCCCGGGGATGAAGTGGAGGAATGGAAAAAGAAATGCCCTGTGGCGTTTATGGAGCGGAAATTGCTCGAAATGGGACTCATGGACACGGATGAAATGAAGGCCCTTGATGAGGAAATCATGTCCCAGGTTCAGGAGGCTGTAGAATTCGCCCAACAGAGCCCTGATCCAAGACCCGAAGACGCGCTTGAAGACATTTTTTCAGAAGATGGAGTCAATTAACATGAGAAAAATAACTTACGCCGAAGCAGCCATGGAGGGATTGCAGGAAGAATTTCGAAGGGATGACAGGACCGTCCACCTGGCAACCGATATGAACGAGCCCCTGTTTGAAGAATTCGGCGAAGAACGGGTTCGGAGTACGCCTATTTCCGAGTCCGCCTTTGTAGGGGCTGCCATAGGTCTGGCCGGCTCCGGTTTCAGGCCCATTGTGGATATACGGATGGCGACTTTCGGGTTTGTAGCCATGGACCAGATGATGAACCAGGCTGCAAAGATTACCTATATGTTCGGAGGACAGGCGAAATTCCCGATCCTTTACAGGATGACTGTAGGGACCGGTATGTCCATGGCCGCCCAGCATTCTATTAATCCTTATCCCATGTATATGAATATACCGGGATTGAAAATCATTCTTCCTTCGACACCCTATGACGTGAAGGGACTTTTAAAGACGGCCATCAGGGACAATAATCCCGTAATATCCTTTGAGCACATGGGTCTCGAGGAATTGATGGGTGAAGTACCTGAAGAAGAATATACTCTCCCCCTTGGCCAGGCAATAACGAGGAAAGAAGGTGATGATGTCACTGTGGTAGCGTTGGCCAAGATGGTACATCTCTCTCTGGAAGCCGCAGAAGAAATGGAGAAGGAGGGGATATCCGTTGAGGTCATTGATCCCCGAACGCTCAATCCTCTGGATAGGGAGAGTATCAAGGCTTCAGTGGTGAAGACGGGCAGACTGGTCGTTGTGGATGAAGCCTGCCGGACATGCGGCACGGCCGGGGAAATCATCTCGTCCGTAGTCGAGGATACCGAGGTTTTCACAGGTCTGAAAGCATCACCCAAACGGGTATGTGGCCTTGATGTTCCCATACCGTTCAGCCTTCCCATGGAAAATTATGTTGTGCCTGATAAGAAGAAAATAGCTGCCGCCATAAGAGAAGTCATGTAGATGGACGTTTCTTTAAAAAATAATCTGGAGCAATGCTATCCCACGGTTTGGGACCTGCAGAAGAAAGCCCGGAAACGTTTACCCTATTTCTCCTGCGCCTATCTGGAAACAGGTACGGGTGATGAGCAGGGCCTTATCCGAAATCAGGAAAGGATGACCAACGTGACACTCATTCCCCGTTTTCTAAAGGGGGAGGTGAATCCGGATCTTACAACCCTGTTGTTTGGGCAGGAATACGCTTCACCATTTGGCGTGGCACCCGTTGGCTTGACTGGATTGATATGGCCGAACACCGATCAGATTCTGGCTCGAACCGCAAAGAAATATAGACTTCCCTTCTGTCTCAGCTCCATGGGCTCTGATACGCCCGAAACCATTGCTCCCCTTGTGGGTGACATGGGTTGGTTTCAGCTCTATCCACCGAGAGATAAAGCGATTAGGGATGACCTTCTGCAACGGGCCAAAGCCTCAGGATTCAAGACCCTTGTGGTTACCGCGGATGCCCCCCTCCTGAGTCGCCGGGAACGGATGATACGTGCAGGTCTCATCATGCCACCTGCCATCACTCCTAGATTCGTCTTCCAGGTACTCACTCATCCCCGCTGGGCTTTGGCCACCCTGAGGACCGGCGTTCCCAATTTGAAGACCATGGTGAAATATGCCGGAACAACAGGTATGAAAGAACTGTCGGAGTTTGTGAATCGGAACATATGCGGGACACTCTCATGGGAATATCTCAGGGAAATACGGGATCAATGGGATGGTCCGCTGGTCTTGAAAGGAGTTCTCCATCTGGACGATGTTGAAAGGGGCATTCAGGTTGGGGTGGACGGGGTTATTGTCTCGAATCATGGGGCACGACAGTTCAACGGCGCGCCCGCGGCGATTGATGTGTTGCCGTCAATAGCGGATCAATTCAGGGGAGAAACCGCTATTCTCTATGACAGCGGGGTGTATTCAGGCCTGGATATTCTCAGGGCCATCGCCCTCGGTGCTGACTTTGTATTTCTGGGTCGTGCTTTCATGTACGCGATCGCTGCGCTGGGTGACAAGGGTGGTGATCATGTCACGAATATTCTAATTGAAGATCTGAAGAACAATATGGTGCAAGTGGGAACATCTACGATCGAAGAAGTGAAACAGCAATTGGTCAAAAGTTGACATCACCCTTTAGATGGAGAAAACAATGGCACTGAAATTTAAGGTGTTTCTTCACAGCTATCTTGGTTTTAACAGTAACTCAACCATATTCTACGGAGAAAAGGACGCGGTATTGATTGATGCTTCTCAAATGCTCAGCGATTCATATCGGATGATCTCCAAAATCCTGCCCATGAGAAAACGGTTGACTCACATCTATGTCTCACATTTTCATCCCGATCATCATTTCGGCCTCGCCGTCCTGAAATACGCCTTTCCAGAGGCCAAAATCGTTGCACTGCCCAGTGTTGTCAAAGATATTGTCTTCACGTCGAGCGACAAAGTGGACCTGTGGGCCATTGATCGTTTTGGTCCCGGCGAAATTCCGCCGACAACAACCATCCCCATGCCCCTGAGGGAGTCCAGACTGGAACTGGAAGGTGAGGAAATCCTCCTGTCAGATGGCTGGGAAGGAGACAGCATCAACAACTCCGCTGTCTGGGTGCCTTCCATCGGTGTGGCCTGCGCCACGGATATCGCCTTTCATGACTGCCATTTGTGGCCTATTGAAAGCAATGTCGCCCGGCGTGTGACCTGGAGTAAGGACATTGCCCGTTTGAAAGATTTTGACGCGCGAATTATTATTCCCGGCCACTGTGATGAAGAAAAAATTAAACTAATGGAAGACGTCCAGGAGGATAAGACGAAGACTTACACCGACTGTGTTGATTGGTCTATTGAATACCTGGATAATTACGAGGAAGTATACAGCACCGCTCAATCGGCAGAGGATCTGGTGAACCGGGTATATGAAAAGTATCCCAACGTGAAGGCCGAGGATTTCGCCATCCAGTGGCAGGCCAGACTGCTGTATCCTCATAGCAGCCCGGATTGGCTTCTTCCCCTGCCAGGGGAACCGGGGAAGATCTTCCTGAACCCATCCGGGGGTTATGACGGCGATCCTCCTAAGGAATAATCAGGATAAATAAAAACGAAAACGGGTCTCCGGTTGACTTTTATTAAATTTTATCAACAGTCAACCGGAGGTTTGACCCCTTTCTACCTATAGGTCTTTTTAAAATTTCTACTTTTTTATAACCTGCTGATATGGCTACATATTTAGTTATTCATTTTACTTCTTGACAGGACCATTATAGGATTGTCCCCCTTTATAGAGAAAGAATCATACCAAATACTGGCAATCGACCGAATGAGGAGGGAAAAGATGACAGAGACAACCGGCAAGGACCTTAAGGACCAAAACAATACTCGGACGGCACATGGTGCGACGGAGGCTTTCACTCGTCATCGCTGGACTGCGCTCTGGCTCCTTCTCATTGTATATGTCTTCAATTTCCTCGATCGACAGATCTTCGCCATCCTGCAGGAAGCGATCAAAACCGATCTCAATTTGAGTGACACTGAGCTCGGCTTTCTCGGTGGATTTGCATTCGCCGTTTTCTACACCGGGCTCGGCATTCCCATAGCGCGCCTGGCCGACCGCTATTCGCGCAAGAAAATCATCGCGATTTCACTGGCACTATGGAGCGTTATGACGGCGGTATGCGGCATAGCGCGCGGATTTATATCCCTTGCCCTCGCCCGCGTCGGTGTCGGCGTAGGAGAGGCCGGATGCAGCCCGCCGGCGCACTCTTTGATTGCGGATTATTTCGGCCCGCATGAGCGTTCGACGGCGCTCGCAATCTATTCGCTGGGCATCCCGATCGGTGCCGCGTTCGGTTATCTCATCGGCGGTTATGTGAATAAGTTTTTCAGTTGGCGTGAAGCGTTCTATGTGGTAGGAGCTCCCGGCATCCTCTTCGCTATTCTCCTCATATTCTTTCTCAGGGAGCCGGCGCGCGGCCTCAGCGATGCGCGCGGCAGGAAAGAAACTTCGCTTCCGCCGCTTGGCGAAGTAGCCCGCGTGCTTTGGCAGAGTCGCACCTTCTGCCAGCTTTGCGCCGCCTTTGCACTCACTGCCTTTGTCGGTTTTGGCACGATGCAATGGACACCGACCTATTTAATCCGCACCTAT
>CAZFMX010000040.1:0-28202 GCA_964520425.1 uncultured Desulfobacteraceae bacterium | reverse complement strand
GGTAACAGGCTTGGGCGTCTTCCATGCCCCCTTTGAATCTGTGCAGCAGGTACTTATTATTCAAGTCAATTCTAAGACACGACACTAGTGCCTCGTATCATAATTCCTGAGACTCATATTGTAGATCCCTGCAGCCCGTCCGCAGTAGCCTGCTACGGAGGATGGACAAGCTGCAGGGATCTACAACAAGGTTTCGAGCGCGATTGACAGGCCAATTGTCATGGCCCAAAATCTTATTGATAATTATAGGAATACATGGTTAGTTTGATTTCGAAGTGAAGCGCTGGGAGGGCCTTTATGGCTGAGAAGCCATCCTATGAAGAACTGGAGCAAAGGGTCAAAGACTTAGAAAAGGAGGTCTTGGAACTCGAGAGACTGACTAGTCAAAATGCGCTGATACTTCGCATCAGTCAAGCCCTTCATGAGCATAACAACCTGGAGAGTCTTCTAAATTATATTACCAGTGAGGTTAAAGAATTACTGGGAACAGAAGCGGCTGTTGTACTTCTTCTGGATCACGAAACTCGGGAACTCTATTTCATTGCCTCCGCCCATGAAGATCCGGAAGTTGGAAGACGCGTCAAAGAGATACGATTTTCTCTTGATCAACTCGCATCCGGAAAAGTGATTAAAACAGGAGAGCCATTAATCTACTATGAGACATCTGATGAGACTCTGTATCCTGAGAGGGATAAAAAGCTCGGGTACGTTTCAAGAAACTTGATTTCAATGCCCCTGAGGGCCGAAGGGCGAATCATCGGAGTGCTCAATGCCGTCAACAAGATAGAAGGGACTTTCTATTCAAGAGATATCGATCTATTGAGCATGGTTGCAGGGACGGTCGCCCTGTCCATAGAGAATGCCAGGGTTTCTGAAGAGCTTAAGGGAATCTATCGAGAGATTTCAAGCTTAAACGCTGCAAAAGATAGAACCATCAAACATCTTTCCCATGAATTGAAGACACCGGTGCAGACATTATCATTATCCATAGATATTCTAAAGGATGCACTGAAGCAAATTCCTGAACAAATCTGGAACCGGCCCCTGGAACTGTCGAAGAAGAGTCTGAAGCGGATCATCGCTATACAGGAAGAAGCTGCAGATATCATGCAGGACAGGCAATATAAGAGCTATGGCCTAATCAGCCTTATGTTTGAGCAATGTTCCGATGTCCTCGCAGGTCTTTTTACGACAGAGTGTGGAGATGATGGGCGTCTATTCGAGCATGTCAAAGACCGAATTGAGGAGGCGTTCGGCTTAAGAAGGGGGGAACCCGAGAAAATTATACTCGATGAGTTTATACAGACAAGAATCGAGACATCACAGAAGTGGTTTGACCATCGAAGAATAGATCTGGACTACATTCTCGATCTGGACCTGTTTCTCTTTCTCCCAAAAGACATGCTTGAGAAGGTCATCGACGGCCTGATAAGAAATGCCGTAGAGAATACGCCTGATGAAGGCAGAATTGAAATCAGGGCCAATAAGGAAGGGGACAGAATTGAATTTTCAGTGCATGATTTCGGGATTGGAATTGCAGAGGACCATATTGAAAAGGTTTTTCAAGGATATCTCCCAACACAGGACCTTATGAGATATTCAACAAAGAGCCCTTACGATTTCTACGCGGGTGGAAAAGGAGCGGACCTTCTCCGGATGAAGATATTCTCAGAAAAGTACCATTTCAACATATCAATGGAGTCTCGATACTGTCCTCATATTGATCATTCACAAGGGGGTGTCTGCCCAGGTGTGATCAGCAAATGCTCCGCATGCAAAAAGACAGAAGACTGCCTTTCCAGTGGTGGTACATGCTTCACTCTTTCTTTCCAGGAATCGAAGGCTCGCTGAGGCTAGTGTCTCATATCGTGATTGCTGAGAATAGTGATCGGGTTTCTTGATAGGTTCTCGACTGTTTTGATCCTTAATATGGCATGAACTATTCCCTCAAGACAATATCTTAGAGACCAGTGGCGGTGGAATTTCCTCCTGAGATATCGTCTTTCGGGAACAGCCCATGCCATATCGCGTATGTAAGCCGTGTGCATATGATACGAGGTATTTATTCACCCGGATCGGATCTTCTCTGCCAATATTTTAAACTACTCACAATCTGGACATCGGCATTAACCCCAAACATCCGGACCACGGTATGAACAGGCCCACGACAAGCAGAGACACCGCCAAAAGGCCGAGATTCCACCGACTCCCTCCCCTTTTCTGAATGATCCACCAAGCCTGCAAAAAAACGACGACCATTCCCAGCGCGCCAATGAATGTCTGTTGCTCCATAACAGTCACGCCTCCCCATAGATTTGCCGCTCCACCAGTGAATGTCATCAGCAAATCGGTTGCTCGATTAGATCCGTAGTTCATCAGGGGAATAAGCGGCAGGATTCTATAGTTGACTGAAAAGAGACAGATCGCAGTACATAATATGATGTAGGTTTGCGATTCGGTCATGTAGTCCTTTCTAGGTCGTCTGAGGAACGATGAAGTATTTCGTACAAGGCGATGTGTGAAGGTGTATAAACCGAGCCCCAAACCGAGTGCCGGGAAAAAACAGGCTAGCCAAAGGGGAACAATAATAGCTCTCAGTATTGTGTTCGTTTCATTGGAAGCATGATGGAGTTGACTCTGGTCCAAAAAGAAAAAGAGCGTTTGCCAGTAAGTCCACAGAGTCAGTATGCCTATTCCGAGGACGACTAGAACGATTCGAAACATCTCGCGGCTCCCTCCACTCATTATCTTCCGACTCTCCCTATTCAACGAGGGTGTACCCGCATCTTTCACAATTCTTTCCCCTGGGCTGTTTCATGCCACACTCCGGGCACATGGTGAAATCCCCAAAAGCCGGAATGGAAACCGAAGGGCTTCCCATGCTCGATTCTTTTGAATCTCCAATCTCTTGCATGATAGTCACTCTGGCACCTGCCTCTCTGAAGGCGGTAGCATATTTTTTGACCTTTTCGGCAGTCATGCCTGACTTTAAAATGACCGGGGCCTTTTTCAGAATGGTCTCCGCAGTCTCAGTGGATAAACCTAGGGAGAGGAGCTGATTTTTGAAATAGTCTTTTGGCTCTGTAAGTCCTTGAAACAGTACGAGATATGTCTTGTTCATAGCCTTTTGTTAACGACACCCTCCTCAAGGATGGAAAGAGAAAACCGGTAGACCCCTGGTAGAGAAATCTGAATCACTTGGGCTTGCTGACTGGGCCGTTGGGCCTGAACCAAGGAAAGGGCTCTGATAAGATTCAAGTATCAAGAGGTAAGTTGTTGGTTCCCCTTGTTGATTCCGAGGAGATTCGGGCCTTCTCCACGGCCAGCGCCGTCATTTGACTCAGATCCTTAAACAAAGGGAGATCTTCTTTTCTGAATCCATATGGTCTTCTAAGAGAGTCCACATAGATTAGTCCTATGAGTTGTGAACGACTAAACATGGGGACGCACATCACGGATTCTATCTTCAGTATTTTGAGGGTGCCTACAAGCTCATCTTGTTCTTCAGTCCGTACATTTGAGACGGCCACGACCCTCCTGTCTTCCATGACTCGCTTGACCACCTCTAGACAATAGATATCAGGAGTAGATTGCTTTGAACTGGAGATGACGTCCAAGATTTTTCCCGTGTCAGGATCAACCAAGATAAAGGCCACCCTGTCAATCCTTTTGAGAAGAACAAAGATGTTCTCCAGTATTTCTCTCAAAGCCGCCTTCAAAGGCAAATTCCCCTCTATGATTTCGGACACCTTAGAGAGGAAGGCTCTTCTTTTATGGTTGGTCTGATCTCGATAGGCCGCAAAATCGATGAGTATTTCGCCCGTTTCATCGGGGAATCCTATGGGTTCAAGGAAAGGAATCATTTCCGCTACAGAACGTCGACCCAGGCAAATCATGCACATGCCGATGGTGAGGATCTCACCCTCTTCGACTTCGACTTCAAGCCCGGAAGTAACGAGATTTCCACCGATAAATGTGCCGTTTTCACTCTTCAAATCTGTTACAAGGATTCTATTGTCTCTCAGGAGGATCTTGAGATGTCTTCGGGATACAGTCTTGTCTTCGATTCGGATATCATTGTCCTCGGAGCGTCCCACGTAGGTGAGGCCATCCTTGAGTTCAAACGATTGCCCCATTTCCGGTCCATTTAGAACATGGAGTTTGTGCATGGGCTGTTTCCTTCCAACTGTCCTTCATCTGTGCATTGCCCAATCGATGGAAACACGTTCCGTCAATGTCGCAGGACACTATTCTGGAGAAGCCTCAAGTGTCAATTTTGCGGGGAATGATTTTGTTCTAGTCTATCACTAAGGTGGAGAAATTACAAGAAAAGATCTCCTAGACCTATCTATAGTCAGAATGGATTTTTTGACACAGGAAGCATGACATGGTAGAAATTTACTTCGGGAGGTAATAAGATGATGAAGAAGAAGAAAGATGTTACGCCCGATTGTGCCGATTGCGGCCACGAAGCTGATGCCAAAATATGCATGCAACCAAAGGGAGAATCCCGTGAGGGATGCCCAACGTTAACCAAAAGAGAGCTGCTCAACCGATCAAACCGGGAATACGAGCGTCCGGAAATCCTCCACTTTGCCCAACAGGCCTCCAGGCAAGAGGCAGACTGTTATGCCAATCGAGATCAACAGCCCTACATTATGCAACCCACAAAGCCCCGAATCTTGGAAATTTGCGAATTCGCAAAGAAAATGTCATACAAAAAATTGGGCCTAGCCTTTTGCATCGGCTTGGCCAAAGAAGCCGGAGTAGTAAAGGAGATTCTCTCAGGACATGGTTTTGATGTGGTGTCGGTCCTGTGCAAGGCCGGGCGGAGTTCAAAGGATATCATTCAATTAGCACCGGAGGATCGAATTAATTGGGGCAGCGATGAGTCCATGTGCAATCCCGTATTTCAAGCCAATCTGCTCAATGAAGAACAAACCGATTTCAACGTCGTCCTGGGTCTTTGTGTAGGGCATGATTCCCTGTTTTTTAAATATGCAAATGCTCCCACCACTGTCCTGGCCGTCAAGGACCGGGTAACAGGCCACAATCCTTTGGCCGCTATTTACCTGGTCGATTCGTACTATAGAAAGCTACGCCATCCGGGACTCGGTTAAAGGATTTGAAAGATTTCCGGATTACTTTGATATGAAATATGACACGTACTACTCCTTCAAGACGATATCTCAGAAGTCAACCTCCTTCGGCTGAAGTCGAAGGCTTGAGGGTCCAAGGAGTCAAGGAATCAAGGGGCCAAGTGAAAAAACGATTATGCCTTCCCTTGAATCCTAGAATCCTGGAACCCTGGAATCCTGACTGTTGAAATAAAATCGAACTGAAGTCTTCGCCTAAAGGCGAGGGATTTTCTCCCATTCCCAGAATGGGACATTAACTTGAATAATAAGTACCTGCTGCACAAATTCAAAGGAGGAATACATGAATGAGGGAAAGGAAACAAGTCAATGGATGATAGACCGGCGGTCTTTTCTCAAGACTACCGGTGCAGGGATCGTGGGTTCCTCCGTATTGGGGGCGACACCATTCCTCTCCTTTACTCTCGACGAGGCCGAGGCCGAGGCGAAGGAGGGAAGAGAGACGGTCATTCCAACCTTTTGCGATATGTGCGGACCGTCCCAGAGATGCGGAGTATATGCCTTTGTGAAGGATGGCAGATTCATCAAAATCGCGGGCATGAAGGAGGCCCCTACAAACCAAGGAGCTCTATGCGCCAAAGGTCACTCAGCCCCACAGTGGGTCTATTCTCGGGACAGACTCAAGGTTCCCCTTAAGAGGGTGGGAGAAAAGGGAGAAGGAAAGTTTGTGAAGATCACGTGGGATGAGGCCATAGGAACCATCGCGAGTAGACTTAAAGAGCAGAAAGAAAAATACGGTCCTGAAACCCTTGCCATATTGTCCCCGGCCTACAGAACGTATTATCCATATTTCCTCCGGTTCCTGGCAGCCCATGGAAGCCCCAATTATTGTCACAGCGGGATCTGCGCTATGCAAATGATGTTTACCTTTTCCTACACCTATGGCATGAATGCGAGCCCTGAATTCGACAAAAGCGATCTCATTGTATATTGGGGCTCCCAACCCATCTATTCGGGACCGCCCCTACAGAATGCCAAATCTTTGATCAAGGCAAAAGGAAGAAGAGCTAAGATCATTGCCATTAAGCCTTCGGTGGAACCTGATTCTGGTATGGCTGATATATGGGTGCCGGTGAGACCCGGGACTGATGCGGCCCTTGCTCTTGGAATGCTTCACGTGGTCATCAATGAAGAACTCATTGATAGGGCGTTCGTGAACCAATGGTGTTATGGGTATGATCAACTCAAAGAACACATCCAAGAATATACTCCTGAATGGGCGGAAAAGATCTCGGGGGTTCCGGCAAAGCAGATCAGACAAGTCGCAAGAACCTATGCGACCACTAAAAAAGCCTGCATCAGTATTGGAAACGGCCTCGAGCATGCCCATGCATCCAACGACTCCATCAGGGCCGTATGTATTCTGATTGCCATTACGGGGCATTTGGACAGAGAGGGTGGAAATGTCTTTCCCACCATGGGTGGCGGCGGCATAAGGACGAACTCGTTGCAAGTAAGAGGCGCTCATACCCAGGAGATGATTGACAAGCTGATCGCCCCTGAATTCCCAAGGGCCCTTCAACCCTTCATGTTCGGGAGCCATGCCGCGTATTACGGAGCTCTGGAGAGTATCCTAACCGAAAAACCCTATCTCCTGAGGACGGTCATTGCTCCAGGGACCCAACCCCTGGTCAGCACGCGTCAACCCAAGAGAGTGGTTGAAGCCCTTAAGAAACTCGATTTTTTTGTAGTGGTCGATGTAGCCAGGACAGCGGACATGGACTATGCGGATATCGTTGTTCCCGTGGCCACTTCATATGAAATCGATCATCCCTTTGAAGGAGGCGGCATAGGGGGCGGCGGTTGGCTCATGGCCAGGAATAGAGTGATCGAGCCGGTGGGTTCTCCTAAATCCATATATGAGTTCTTCCTCGATCTAGGCGTGGCCATGGGCTATGGCGATCAATTCTGGAACGGAAGTATGACGGAATGCATGAACTATCAACTGGAACCCATGAAGATGACCATTGATGATCTTAGGAAACACCCAACAGGAATCAAGTCTGAGAGCAATACGGAGCCAAGGTATGAAAAGTATGAATCCGTGTTCAAGATGCCGAGCCCAAGACTGTCCGGCGCGCCCTATCTCCCTCAGGGAAAGGTGGCGATTTACAACACCACCTTTGAGGAAGTCGGCTTCAATCCATTGCCCGAATGGAAGGAGCCGCCGGAGAGTATCACCGGAACACCGGAGTTGACCAAGAGATATCCCCTTATCCTTTCGGATTACCACACATCCAAAGTATATACCTCTTCCATGCTGAGGAACGTCCCTAATCTGCGGGAGGTCATGCCCTTTCCGGCATTGCATATTCATCCGGACACGGCCTCTGAGCGGGGAATCGAGAACGATGATTGGATCATCGTGGAATCACCCCATGGGTGGATGAAGGTTAAAGCGGAGATCTACCCTGGTATCAGACCCGATACGGTGATGATCCTTCACGGATGGTGGCAGGGGTGTAAAGAACTCGGATTTTCTGATTTCCCCCTGTTTGACGGAGGCGCAAACGTCAATATCATGTACAGTGTGGATCCTGAGAAGGCGTTTGATCCTATTATTACCGCATGTGCGAGTCAAACACTGGTGCAGGTAAGAAAAGCCGTTGCATAAAAGAACATGACAAGGGTTTCTCTAGAGCAATAATACAGAGACTCTAGGATGATCCGTAGTTATTTCAGGAAGTATCAAATGATGAATTTCAGCGAACATATCAATTTGTCATTTTCTTTACCCTACGGGAAATCCGAAGATACTACATCTCCTTCGTTGTCGAGGGTTCGCGGTATGTGGCTACAGCTTCACCCTCGACGCCTTGGATCTGCAGCATCCTCGAATTTTGCAGCGTGTAAGTACGTTTAGGGTTTGTCAGAGAGAGGTGGAGATATGCCAATTCAATATGGATTTTCTTTTGATAGAGAGAAGTGCATTCAATGCCATGGATGCCAGGTGGCCTGCAAGAGCTGGAGAGGGGTAGAGATCCTAGTCAATTGGAGGAGGGTGGAAAACATTTGGCATGGCAGCTACCCGAATGTAACCTGCTTCTCGGTATCAGTGGCGTGTATGCATTGTGCCGATCCTCCCTGTGTAGAGGAGTGTCCCGAAGAGGCGATCGAAAAACGCGCAGAAGATGGGATCGTTGTGGTGGACAGGGACAAGTGTACGGGGTGCCGGACCTGCTTGGAGGCGTGTCCTTTTGATGTCCCGCAATTCGGGAGGGATGACAAGATGCAGAAATGCGATCTCTGTGTCAGTGAAATAGATCTCGGCAGGGGGGAACAGCCACCCTGTGTCGGGACCTGTTCGACGGGCACGTTGCGAGTCGTTAGAATGGGTAGGCCGGAGAAGGTTGTCGCAGAAGAGTCAATGAAGAAGCTGCTCAATATTTGACCAGGATGATCGTTCCTGAACCAGCAGGTGAAGACATGAGCTATGGAAGAAAGGATACTTTACGATCACATACACATGAGGGGACCTGTGATCACTTGATCACGGGGCTCAGAGTCCAGAGGGTTTTTGCTTGATAGATTAGACTTTGTCCCAAACACCAAACGGGCGACTTGCCATCAAACGGAATGAAGTCCCTGAACAGCAGCGAGTTTTCAGGTGCTTTCGAGCGAACATGCTGATTTGCCTATATTTTATTGACGGGCCAAGGCAAAAGCCCTATAATCCGGTCCCGAAAAGAATGGGTCACGCCAAATGAGGGTTTAAGGAAGCATAATGGTCAATCTTCTTGATGGATGTATTCCCTATAAAAAGGAGGATGCGGATAAATATAACGAGCTTCGGTGGTGGGCAGGCCTCACATTCGGAGACATTTTTGACAGGGCGGCGGATATACATCCTGAAAAAGAGGCCTTCGTCGACCTGTATTCGCGCCTCACCTATGGAGAGGCCAGAGAAAAGACGAATAAGCTAGCTGTGAGTCTGATCGATCTGGGCATCAAACCAAAGGACCGGGTCCTGCTTCAGCTTCCCAACTGGAACGAGTTCGTTTTTGCCTTTTTCTCCCTTCAAAAAATCGGAGCCATTACAGTCCTTTTGATTGACCGGTATCGGCAATTCGAGATCAACCATCTGATCAATATCTCCGGTGCCACAGCTTGGATCGTCCCTGCCAAGTACAAAAAGACCGACTTTGTGCCCATCATAAACGATGTGTCAAGGGAACACCCTGAAATGGAGCATGTGATCACGGTCCGAGGGGAAGTGGACCGACCGGGATTCTCAAGCCTGGAGAAGCTCTTAGAAAAGGCGGAATTAACAAATGAGAATCTTGAAAAGCTGGCAGCTGCTCGTCCTGATCCCATGCAGATCGCCCATATGGGACCCACAGGCGGAACCACCGGATTACCAAAGATTGTCGCTCGTAGCCACAACAGCCTGTTAACCGGTATCGAATACTGTTCCAAGTCCTGGGATCAGAACTGCGAGGATGTCAATTTAATCGTCGGCCCCATAGGTCATGATTTGTCATTCAGCAAGGGCTTTATTGGAAGCGTGATTACACAAGGCAAGGTGGTGCTCCTGGATCTTGCGGACAATAAAGGCATCTGTGATACCATTGAGAGGGAAAGAGTCACTTCGATTATCTGGGTTCCGACTCTGGCGCAAAGGATGATGGAGTATGCGGATCTTGATAAGCACGATTTAAGTTCCTTGAAAAAGATGCACAGTGCCGGAGGGGCGAGCCAGCCGGGCCTGGTCAAGAGTGTCACTGAAAAATTGAACGTGAAATTTTACAACGGCTACGGCTCGACGGAAGGTACGACGACCATCACACGCACCAACGACTGTCTGGAGACGATTTGCAGTTGCGTAGGAAGGCCGACCTGTCCCTATGACACCTACAAACTCATCGACTCTAATGGGAAGGATGTTCCCTTGGGAAGTCAGGGTGAACTCGTTCTGAAGGGTCCGGGGGTATTTACCGGATATTTTAACAATCCGGAAGAAAACGCCAAAGCCTTTACTGAAGACGGCTTTTTCAGGACCGGAGACATGGCCAGGATCGATGAAGAGGGTCGCATCACCTTGACCGGACGAATTAAGGAAATGATCAATCGGGGAGGAGAGAGTATCAGTGCCGCACCGATCGAAGGGCTTATCGTTTCCCATCCGGATATCAAGACGGTGGCTGTCATTGCTATGCCTGATCCTCTTATGGGCGAAAGGGTTTGTGCATACATTCAACCCAGGGCAGGGACTCGGCTGACCTTTGAAGAGATTATCGGCTTTCTTAGGGAGCAGAAGGCCTCGGTTCTTCAACTTCCTGAGAGAATAGAGTTTATTCAAGACATGCCGTTGACGGCCGCGGAGAAGATAGACAAAAAAATCCTCCAGGCGGATATTCAGAAGAAACTCGCGGCAGAGAAGGAATAGTTAAATAAACCACATCACACGTATAGTCCGGGGCATCTTTATCGACAATGTACCCAGAGGAGTCTGCCCAATCTCTTCAAATCGTAACGCCTCGACTTGTCTTTCATCCTCGCCCGTTCTTCTCCGTTCTGATTCTCTATGAGCCCATTTTGGAACCTAAGACAGGAATGGTTTTGGGTTGATCGACAATGGTGTGGAAATGTCCGTTTTTTATTGTCAACCGGGGCTTTTTAGGCTTTAATGCCAAAAAAGCGATGAGCTTTGCATGTTTAGCTTCTTTTTCAACGTTATTTTCCGGAATGATGGGTATGGTATTTGTATGGTGATCCAGAAAAGCAGACATCAGATCGCGACCCTATTGATCTCCATCAGTTTGATCCTCTTTCTGTTCGGTGGTGCATGTTCGCAGGATGAGAAACCTTTGCCTTCATCCCAGACCCATAAAATTGTGAAAGCCATTTCAAAGGCCCCTGGCTTAGCAAAGGCAGAAAAGCCTCGGACCAATGAAAGCTCGAAGCCTGAGACTGAGGAAAAGAGTGGTGCAGAGACAAAACCGGCCGCCCTTGAAGAGAGGGAATTAAAAAGGCCGAAGATTGTGACAGAGGAAACTCTACCCAGAAGAGAGACGGGATACTATGTGGTGAAGAAAGGGGATACCCTTACCAGCGTCGCGGCCAGAAAGGATGTGTATGGCAATCCCCTGAAATGGCCTATTCTCGGGCGTCACAACCTGGATGAGTTGAATCCTATGTCGACGGCAGAGGATTGGCCGGATAGAGCGCTTCCTGAAGGCATGAAACTGAGGTTTTTCACTCGAGATGAAGCGCAAAACAACCTGAAAGAGAGAGGGAAAAAAGAGTGGGCAGTAAACGTGCTTTCCAACCCGGATAAGAAAGAAGTCGTTCCGGTTGTAGTCAGGCTGATCCGGGCGGGTTTTCCCGTATATATCACCCGCGCAAATATAAGGGGAACAAACTATATGAGGGTTCGGATCGGCTTTTTCGCGAAGAAGACGAAGGCCGATGCGGAGGGGAAAAGGCTTATGGAGGTACTGAAACTCTCTGATTTTTGGACCTTAAAGGCAGAAGAAGAAGAGGTACGGGAGTTTGGTGGGTATTAGAAGAGGGAAAACCTTGATCCAATCCTATGTATACCCTAACGTTGCAAAAGTTGAGGATGCTGCAGATCCGCGACGTCAAGGGTGAAGCTGTAGTAAACTACCGCGAACCCTTGACAACAAAGGAGATGCAGTATCCTCGGCTTTTCCGACCTGCCCCGCCGAAGCTTAAGCGAAGGCGGGAGGGTAGAAAACATGACAAACTGAATGGATTAACTCGGAGTTCACATTTGGTGATCTCCAGAAATTGTCTCGTATTACGCCAAAATCCTTGTTATTATTGCTTTCTAGAACCCCTTGTCATGTTTTCTATGCAACAATAAGGTATAGAGTCTCTGAGGAATTTACTATGAAAGACAAGAGAGTTGTTGTGGGGGTGACCGGCGGAATTGCTGCTTACAAGGCGGCGGAACTCGTTCGCCTCCTGGTTCGAGCCGGAGTTGATACAAGAGTGACCATGACGGCTCATGCCACAAAATTCGTCGCTCCTCTGACGTTCGAAGTCCTTTCAGAAAATCGGGTTGTCTATGATATGTGGGATCATGGTGCAGTCCCTTTGGACCACATTCGTTGGGGTCAGGAATCGGATCTCATCATCATCGTCCCGGCTACGGCAAACATTATCGCGAAAATGGCTCATGGTTTGGGGGATGATTTTCTCTCGAGCATGATACTGGCCGCTACAGCCAAGGTCCTTGTCTGCCCCTCCATGAATACACATATGTTTCAAAATCCCGCAGTCCAGGACAATATCAAACTTCTGAAACAAAGGGGTTTTGTGTCCATGACACCTTCAGAGGGCGAGTTGGCCTGTGGAACCGAAGGCCCCGGACGTCTTCCGGAACCGGCCGATATCCTGGAGCAGGCAAGGATGCTCCTCTCAGAACAGGATCTTCTGGGGTTGAGAATACTCGTAACCGCAGGACCGACTATAGAGCCCCTCGATCCGGTCAGATATCTCACAAATCGCTCCAGTGGTAAAATGGGCTATGCCCTGGCCAGGGCGGCAAGGCTAAGAGGTGCAGATGTTATGTTGGTGAGTGGACCAACCAGATTAAGACCTCCCCATGATGTCCATTTTTGCGAGGTCAAAACTGCGGAGGAAATGAGGCAGGCGGTCCTCGCCCCGAGCAATCAATACGATGTGATTATCAAGGCGGCGGCTGTTTCCGACTACAGGCCAAGGGCCAGAGCTGAGCAGAAGATCAAGAAAGGGGAAGAAAACCAAACCCTTGAATTGGTGAAGAATCCGGATATTCTGGCGGAACTGGGAAGTATGAAGATAGATTTCCCTCGTATTCTTGTGGGGTTTTCCGCTGAAACAGAAGATCTTGCAGGCAATGCCAGACAGAAGTTGAAGAAGAAGAATCTTGACATCATTGTGGCCAACGACGTGAGTCGAGAAGACGCCGGGTTCGACTCAGACACCAACCTGGTGAAAGTCATGTATCGGGATGGTCACGTAGAGGAATTTCCCCTGATGACAAAAACGGAGTTGGCCGATCAGCTCTTGGGGAGAATAAGAGACATATGGGAGGATCGATCACCGAGCCGGTAGAAGAACTCAGAGATATTGTCAGTCATCTGAAGAGACTGATGAAAGAAGATATGGAGATGGGGCTTGAGCCTCCGAACCTTTCCCCCTCAACCCTTCACTATCTTGATGGGGGCGTATCGGGCTTTGACTCTCTTGATAATCTGAGGCAATTTATTGGGGATTGCAGAAAATGCAAGCTCTGCCAAGGAAGGACAAAACTGGTTTTTGGTGAGGGTTCTCCGGAAGCCAAATTGTTATTTGTGGGTGAAGGTCCTGGTAGAGACGAAGACCTGGCCGGTCTCCCTTTTGTGGGTGAAGCGGGAAAACTCCTGACCAGAATTATTACTGCCATGGGCCTGACCAGAGAGGAAGTCTATATCTGTAATGTGGTCAAATGCAGACCACCCAAAAATCGGGACCCTGAGGAGGACGAAATAGAGGTCTGTCTTCCTTTCTTAAGAGAGCAGATTAACCTGATTAGGCCCCACGTCATCTGCATTCTCGGTCGGATCGCCGGTCAGGCCCTATTGGGAAAGGAATTTAAAATCACTCGGGAGAGGGGGTCCTGGTGTACTTTTATGGAGATCCCGGTGATGCCCACCTTTCACCCGGCCTATCTGCTGCGAAACCCTTCAGCGAAGCGTGAAGTGTGGGGGGATATCCAGAAAGTCATGAAGCGTTTGGGATTGGAGGTCAAGAAAGATGCGTAAATACGGCTTTACGGCACCACTATTATCCTCTTTGGTATTTGTTCTTTTCTTCTCTGAGATGTTTCTTTGCCCGACTAAAGGCTTCGGGGATGAACGTGAGGTGATGATCATAGAACTTGAAGGTCCCATCACTTCAGGTGCTGCGACGAACCTGACTCGTGGCATCAAATCGGCCGAAGACCGTGGGGCCAGCCTGGTCATTATCCAGCTGGATACACCCGGCGGATTGTTGGCGTCCATGAAGACCATGGTGAAGACCATTATGAATTCATCGGTCCCCGTTGTGGTCTTCGTTTCTCCCAAAGGAGCCAGCGCCGCTTCTGCCGGCGTTCTGCTTACGGTCTCCGCCCATATCGCCGCCATGGCTCCAGGCACAAACATCGGGGCCGCCCACCCGGTTTCAGGAGATGGTCAGGACATAGGAGAGACCATGGAAGAGAAGGTAGTGAATGACATGGCCTCCTATGGAAGGGGAATCGCCAAAGAAAGGGGAAGGAATGCCGAATGGGTTGAAAAGGCGATTCGGGAAAGTGTATCCATTACAGCGGATGAGGCAGTGGATAAGAATGTCATAGATCTTGTGGCCGCGGATATGGATGAACTCCTCAAAAGCATCAATGGCCGTGAAGTCTCCGTTAAGAGCGGCACCATCAAACTGGATACGAAAGATCTGAAAAAAGTTTATTACGAACCGAGAACCATTGATGAGATATTGATGCTGATCAGTGATCCGACCATCATGGCCATCCTCTTCAGCATTGGTCTCCTTGGACTAGGTTTTGAGATTACACATCCCGGGGCCATTTTTCCAGGGGTCATCGGGGCCATCTCGCTGATATTGGCCTTCTATTCCATGCAGACACTCCCAGTCGATTACGCCGGTCTCATGTTGATCGGATTGGCCATCCTTCTTTTCCTTGCAGAAATCAAGGTGACCAGCTATGGTCTTCTATCTATCGGAGGGATTATTTCACTGACCCTAGGGAGTATGATGTTTTTTGATGACTTGGGCTTGAGTTTCACCATGGGTATTCCGTTTATTGTCCTCATTAGCGCTTTCTTCCTCTTTATCGTATGGTTGGCCGTTCGTTCCCAGAGATCGAGGGTTAAAGCAGGGAGAGAAGGTCTTATCGGGGAGGTAGGGGTCGTTCAAGAGACCCTCGATCCTGAAGGAAAGGTCTTTGTTCACGGGGAGTTATGGAAAGCCGTGTCCAGGGAGAAGATTGAAGCGAATGAAAAAGTGGAAGTCGAAGCGATCCAAGGATTGCTTCTAAAAGTGAGAAAGGCGATTAATGGCGAATTTTGATCTGCACTATAATGAAATATACCATGTTGATCCCGTAAGTCTTGTCTAAGAAAGTTCAATAATTATTCAACCTCTTTCAAACATGAGGAAAGGAGGATATCATGCCGACATTCTTGATTTTAATCGTTGTTCTTATTGTCTTTTTCCTGGCTTCAGCCATCAAGATCCTCAGGGAATATGAGCGAGGGGTCATCTTCAGACTCGGCCGTGTCATCGCAACCAAGGGGCCGGGGTTGATCATTCTTATTCCAATCATCGATAAGATGGTGAAAGTCAGCCTCCGTCTGGTGGCCATGGATGTCCCATCTCAGGATGTTATCACCAGGGATAACGTCTCAGTCAAAGTGAACGCCGTCATCTATTTCCGCGTAATGGATCCCAATAATGCCGTCATTGAAGTGGAGAATTATCTTTTTGCCACCTCTCAGTTAGCCCAGACAACCCTGAGGAGTGTATGTGGGCAGGTG
The DNA here is from genome assembly GCA_964520425.1 of uncultured Desulfobacteraceae bacterium. Lineage (GTDB taxonomy): Bacteria > Desulfobacterota > DSM-4660 > Desulfatiglandales > HGW-15 > JAFGFY01. The sequence continues at coordinate 12,523 of CAZFMX010000040.1, read as the reverse complement.
GAACTGGATGATCTCTTGTCAGAGAGGGAGAAGATCAACGCCGAATTGCAGAGTATTTTGGATGCCCACACCGATCCCTGGGGCATCAAGGTGACCACTGTGGAAGTCAAGCATATAGATCTACCCCAGGAAATGCAGAGGGCCATGGCTAAACAGGCTGAAGCTGAAAGGGAAAGGCGGGCCAAAGTGATCAATGCAGAGGGTGAATATCAGGCTGCCGGTCGCCTGGCAGAGGCGGCAGACATCATCCATGTGCACCCGGAAGCCCTGCAACTCAGGTATCTGCAGACCCTGAGAGAGATTTCTTCTGAAAATAATTCCACGACGCTTTTTCCCATCCCGATAGACCTTTTTGCACCGTTTATGAAGAAATAGAAGAGAAAGAGGAGAAGTTATATGGCAAAAAAAACCGAAGAAGATGCTCAAGGAGAGATAAAAGAAGAACAAACATCAGAAGAGACCGCTCAAGAGGCATCCGCCCCTGAAAAAGACGTGAAGGAAAAGGCGGAGAAGGAAGAAACAAAGAAAGAAAAAAAGAGATCGGCGACAGAGGAAAAACCCCTGGACAAAATGACGGTGAAGGAGTTGAGAGAAGTCGCCTTGGAAATGGGAGGAATTGAGGGCGTCACCGGGATGAAGAAAGAACAACTCCTGGAGATCATTAGAAAAGAAAAAGGCCTGGAAGAGGAAGCGCCGGCCAAGAAGAAGGGGAAGAAGGCGGCCAAAGTGGAAGGCAGCGTCGCAGAATTAAAGGAGAAAATTGCTGCACTTAAGAAGGAAAAACGTGAGGCGCAACAGGCAAAGGACAAGACACAGATTAAGATCTTACGCCGCCGTATCAGCCGTCTCAAAAAGAAGACCAGAAAAGCGGCCCTTGCGGCTTGATAGACCGGCTTTAGAATCTGGCAGGCACAGGAGAGGGCCATCCTGGGCCTGCTTTTATTTTATCCACCTTTGCGGGGGACCACGGTTTGACCCGTAGGGCTCTATGTGTGTTGTGTGCCAGAAATAGCTTCCATTACTCTGATAAGATTCCGTTATGGGGACATGGGGATCCCTTTTTAGTCCTGCCACCATCTGTCCAGAGGCAGTGGAACGGCACCATATTTTTGCATGTTTTGGAGTGGCACCAGGAGCAATGTAGCCAGAGCGATGGGTACTTCTTGTGCCTGTCCTCTGAGACTTACGTATTCTGGGGACGGTAAGAGGCTCGGGCGTCTTTTGGGTGGCAGAACTAAAAAGGGATCCCCATGTCCCCCCTTAACAGCTTAACGAATAGAGGGTAAGGGAGAATTGGACCATCACAGCAAAAAGACCATAGCGATCATTCTCGCTGCGGGGGCAGGCGTCCGCATGGAGACGAATCGGCCCAAGCAGTTTCTGGATCTGGGTGGAAGTCCTGTTTTGGTGAGGACCCTGGAGGTATTTCAGGAATGCCCTGCTATCGACAGCATCATCCTGATTACACCGGACCAAGATGTGGAATACGCCCGAAAAGAGATCGTTCATGCATATGGTTTGACAAAGGTGGAAAAGGTCGTGCCCGGAGGTGAAAGGCGTCAGGACTCTGTCAGACTGGGCCTGGAAGCATGGGATGGGCATGATGGCCTGGTGTTAATTCATGACGGTGTTCGCCCCCTGGTTCCTGCTGATCTGATTGTCCGGGTGATCGAAGCCGCAAAAGAGAATCGGGCGGTCATCCCCGCGCTGCCTGCCAAGGAGACAGTCAAAGAGGTTGGCAAGAACGCCCTGGTGGTGAAGACCTATGACCGTCAAAACATATGGCTGGTACAAACTCCCCAAGTCTTTCGATACCGGGATATTCTTATGGCCCACCAGCGGGCAATACAGGAAAATTGGAAAGAGGTCACGGATGATGCCCTCCTCATGGAAAAAGTTGGAATACCCGTGAAGGTTATTGAAGGCTCGGAAGATAATATCAAGGTGACCACACCCCGGGACATGGAGCTGGCGAGGTTTTTGTTGAAAGGTAGAACCGCCTGCGCCGCGAGGGCTACGACGTGTCAAGAGACTGGAGAATGAAGATAAATCGATCATTGATTATTGATTATTGGTCATTGATCGAGCGCCAATGATCAATAATCAATGACCAACGATAGATGATAGATGAATTGAAGCTTAGAATCGGGACAAGGGGAAGCAAACTGGCGATGATCCAGAGTGAGTGGGTAAAAGGAAGAATCGAGGCCCGGCACTCTGACGTTCATGTGGAACTGGTCCGCATTAAGACGACGGGAGATAAAATCCTGGATTCCCCTTTGAGCAAGATCGGGGGCAAGGGATTATTCGTCAAGGAGATTGAGGAGGCCCTTCTCAGCAAGCGGATTGATCTGGCGGTCCATAGCATGAAAGATGTGCCTGCGGTCCTGCCGAATGGCCTGATTCTGGGAACGTTTCCGAAGCGGGAGGATCCACGGGATGCCTTTCTATCAATAAAACACCAAGGTTTGGATCAACTCCCGTCAGGGGCACGGGTGGGGACGGGTAGCCTGAGGCGATCGGCCCAACTCCTCCACATCCGTCCGGATCTGGAACTGGTGCCCATGAGGGGGAATGTAGATACACGCCTTGGAAAGCTTGAGGCCGGGGAATATGAGGCCATCATCCTGGCCGTTTCCGGCCTGAAGCGTCTCGGCCTTGAGGATCATATCAGCCAGACTCTTCCGGTGGAGCAGCTTTTGCCCGCCATCGGCCAAGGAGTCTTGGGTCTGGAGGTCAGACAAGAAGATGAGAGAACGATCCATTGGATTGATTTCCTGAATCACAGGGAAACCGAGGTTACGGTCAAGGCGGAGAGGGCTTTTTTAAAAGAACTGGAAGGGGGCTGCCAGGTTCCTTTAGGGGCCTTTTGCCGTGCGGAGAATGGGCGACTGCATCTGGAAGGTATGGTCGCGGAGTTGGACGGTTCCAGGGTCCTCAGGGATCGGGTGACAGGGACAGAAGACGATGCAGAAGAGATGGGTATCGTCCTCGCACGAAGACTTCTGACCGCCGGAGCAGATGAGATCCTTGATCGGATTTACGGAAGAATCTAGTGTCGTGCCCCCTAAATACCTTATATGATTTTTGCAGGTCTATGACATGGGGGTCTCTTTGAATCTGTGAAGCAGATATTTTTTATTCAAAGTGAGTCCTCTTTCCGCATAGCGGAAAGCCTCAAGCAGCCCCCTCGAAGGGGGCTCAAAGGATAGAGGCTTTTCTGTTGTGACTGGCGGGAGGACGCCTTCTTTTCGTGACTTATCTGTGGGGGAAGCCCTGGCTTCCCGTCTCAAAGAGACGGGAAGAACAGCGGAGGGGGCAAGTTTCCCTCGCAGATAAGTCATTGAAAAGACCAGACCGGGAGCCTCGGAACGGAAGAAAAGCCTCTGCCCTTTGAGCTTATCTCCTTGTACTAAGAAACCATTCGTTTCTCGCCGGAACGGTAGAACCTTTCCGGGTCCACCGCCAGAGGCGGTGGGTTTAGATCACAACTAAATCTGAGACACGACAGTAGACAATGACCAATGATAGATGTAAAGGTTGAGGTATGGAAAGGGATAAACAGGGTAAGGTCTATTTGGTTGGCGCCGGTCCCGGGGATCCCGGCTTACTGACCATCAAGGCCAAGGAATGTTTGGAGCAGGCCGACGTGGTTATATACGATTATCTGGCCAATGAGGCCTTCCTCGAGTTCGCGGGAGAGAAGGCGGAATTGATCTATGTGGGCAAGAAAGGCGGCGCTCATACCATACCCCAAGAGGATATCAACCAACTGATCCTGGCCAAGGCCCGGGAGGGTCACACGGTGGTCAGGCTCAAGGGAGGAGATCCCTTCATTTTCGGCCGCGGCGGCGAGGAGGCACAGGAGCTGGCCCGGAGCGGTCTATCCTTTGAGATCATTCCCGGTGTGACTTCTGCCATTGCCGTACCCGCGTATGCGGGTATCCCTTTGACCCATCGCGACCATACGGCTACCGTCGCCTTTATCACGGGTCATGAAGACCCCACGAAAGAGACTTCGAATATCACCTGGGATAAATTGGCGACAGGAGCAGGAACCCTGGTCTTTCTCATGGGAGTCGGGAATCTTCCGAATATCGTGAAAAACCTTGTGAAGCATGGCCGCTCTTCCGACACACCTGTTGCGGTGATTCATAGAGGTACAGTCCCCGAGCAGAAGACGGTGACAGGCAGTCTTAAGGACATTGCGGAAAGGGTAAAAGAACAGGAGATCAGGCCACCGGCTGTCATTGTCGTAGGAGATGTGGTAGGACTGCGGAAGGAACTTAACTGGTTTGAAACCAAACCCCTCTATGGCAAACGCATTGTGGTGACAAGGGCCAGAGAGCAGGCCAGTGAATTTCTAGACGGTTTGAGAAAATGGGGTGCTGAGTGTATTGAGTTCCCCACGATTCAGGTGGTCCCTCCAAGGACATGGGATCCTTTGGATAAAGCCTTCATGCGCTTGGAACGGTACCAATGGGTGGTCTTTACCAGTGTGAATGGCGTAAAGTATTTCTTTGAGCGCCTGGAGAGTACCGGCTTTGACCTGCGAGAGCTCAGAGACATCAAAGTCGGAGCCATCGGTCCCAAGACCGCCGAGGCCGTGGCCAAGCGGGGAATCAGACCGGATCTGGTGCCGGATGAATACCGGGCCGAGGCCGTGGTGGAAGCCTTCAAGGATTGGGACATCAAAATGGCCAAGATCCTTCTACCCAGAGCGGCCGAGGCCAGGGAAGTCCTTCCCGTGGCGCTAACCAAAATGGGGGCCTTTGTGGACGAGATTCCGGTCTACCAGACTATTCGGCCACTCCATGATAAGGCCCGTGTTAAGGGAATGCTGGAAAGGGGTGAGATAGATATGGTCACCTTTACCAGCTCTTCGACAGTAACGAATTTTGTGGACATGTTCCGTCAAGAGACTCCGCTTCTACAGGACTGGATGTCTAAGGTGGCTGTAGCCTGTATCGGGCCCATAACCGCCAAGACCGCCGAGGAAAAGGGATTGTCCGTCAGCCTTATGCCTGAAGAATATACTATTGACGCCCTCACTCACGCCATTGTCTGGTATTTTGAAAACGCGTAGCGATCAGCCTCCGGGAAAGGATATATCGGTTTGTCTTATCTTTCTTTGCCGTTCTTAGGCGTCATTTTTTGAGCAATGAAGTACCATATCATGAGACCCATGATGGAGGTGAGACCGAGAACAATAGCATACAATCCGGGATCGAATACGGTGAGAAGCAGAAGCTCTCCTTCCGGTTTTTCCCTCTCTTTTTCTATATAGACATAGGCTTTGTTGCAGTTTTCATCATCTTGGGTGTCTTTGGCTGGTTTCAGTTCCGACTTTTCTGTTTTTCGTCCCTTTGTCTTGTCCAGAAACAGGTAATGCCCGTCAATGAATACGGGCTTCGTGAATTGCAGATCTATCTCCTTTCCCGCCTCGTTTTTCAAAGTGACCCTGGTTTGAAAGATCCTATCCCGCATGGCTGAGTTGTCGGGAAAGAATGTGTCCCAAATGGATTCCACCCTGAGCACTTGTTTCTCCTCCCCAAGTTCCACTCTGCTTTGTTGTTTGATAGGAGTCGTCTGCCATCTGCCAAGAGTGAATGTCATCAAATGCCCAAGTATAATCACGAGAAACAGAAAATGAATGAGAGAAGGAGTCAGCAAATGAAAAAAACGAATTTCTGGATCTATTTTGCGCTGACGGATCAATACTGTAACCCTGTTGCAGGCACAGATGAATATGTTCACGCCCAAACAGCCCATGATGATGAAGAGTAGTGGAATCCACCAGACCAGTTCCGGCTGCAGAGCGATATGATCAGCAAGCCAGTCCTGAACTCTGAGGTGATTTAATTCATTGAAAAGGGAATAATATTTTCCGGCGTATAGGGACCCCGTAAAGAGTGTGGCTGAGGCGGCCATGAAGAGCGCAAAGGAAACCTTGATGTCTCCTAGTATATTCCAGATCCTCTTGATCACGATCAACCTCCAACCCTTAGAAAACTCATCTCGCGCAGGTAACTGCTGTAACTTATAATGAAAACCAGGACAGCCCCCGCCAAGGCGAACGCAGCGCTTCTTTTTCCCCAGCCCGGAATATATTTCAAATGAAGAGAGCCGGCATAGAATATCCAGATGGTGGCTGAGCCCAAATGTCTGGCGCCCCAGCTGAATGTGTTGCCCCAGCCCACGAAAGACCAGACCGCGCCGGTGACTTGGGCGATGGTGTATGCGATAAAGCCCCATACGATCCATGAATGAAAGCCATTCACCTGATCCTTTCCAATAATTGAGAGGAAACCATAGAGGGCCCCGGCGTAAAACAGGGCGTGTGCCACGGATTCGGACATGAAAAACAGAAGGGCCCAGATTGATATCTTCTTCGGGGTCGGAGGAATCATTCCCTTGGCATAGAGAGCAGAGAATATGGAGAAGACAATAGCCAGGACCAAGATCGACCCCCAATTTGAATCCGGCCTTTTAATGGCCTGTACAAGAGGAATCAAAGAGAGGCACCATGGAAGAAGAAAAGGCCCTTCAAAAATAGAGTTCGGAATGAAGACATCACCAAGCCACCCACGCCCAAGGAGGTAAAAGGATTGAAGAGCGACTCCTATGATCAGCAATCCCCTGCCTGCACGTCGAACTCTCAAGAGATAAAGGATGAAAGACGCGACATAGCAAGCGACTGTAACATATAGATATGCATGAACTCCTGTTGCGAACATAACACCCCTATTATTTGTTCTTCTCTTCTAGGGATATGACCTCAATTCTTCTGACAGCCTTGACCTCACGGTCAGCAAAGAGGTCATCAGGGACGACCATGATGAACTTGCCGTTCTCTTTGATGGGCTTCCCATCCCTTTCGCTGGCTACCAAGATTCGATCTGAATGGGAGTTCAAGAATAACTCTCCATAAGAGAGCAGAGAACGGTAGGCATCAGAGGCTGAAACAAGAAAGACGGTATTTAGGCTGAGGTTGGGTTTTGCGACCATAATCAGCTCTTTTAACGAGACTCCCCTCAGGTCATAAGTACCGTGATAGCCTCTTCCTTCTCCCACAACATGAGCTCTAATCTTTTTTAAAGAGGGCCCGTCAAAGCGATCTGTTGTGTAGGACTTCGTGACGGTTCCGGTGACCTCAAAACTCTCTGAATAAGGATTATGCGATTTGTTGCCCGGAACGTCAGGGCGAAGATCATAGACTTCAATCGCCGTCACGCCTTCAATCGATCTGTCCGTATAAAAGTCTGATCGGACAATCAGCCTTGGGAAACTGACAGTTCGATTAAGGATCTGGATCATTTGATGATAATCATCCTTATTTTCAAAATGATCGATACCCTTTTTTGGAAACACGGGTTTGGCGGATGTGGCAATGATAATCTCCTCTTTATTTTTAAAAAACACTTCACCCCATGATAAAGTCACCATTTGCCCGGTGTTGTTCCTTACAAGGATGGCCAGATCAATGGGTTTCTTGAAATTAGGCTCCTTTTTTTCCACAAGAGCAAGATCTAGAAGATTCCTCAGGGGCACACCTTGGAATTCAAAGATACCATTGAATTTTCCGTCCTCAAGGACGTCATTGATCTGGACCTCTGAGGTTGAGAGTGTTTCAAGGCTTCTCGTGGTGATTTCCAGCGGGCTTCTAACGGCGCCGGTGATTTTTAGCTCGCTGCTTGATTCCGCGCATAACCCGAGACTCGAAAAAACCAGCAAAGAGAGCGTAAAAACAATTATCCCCTTTTTCATGTTGTACTCCTTTCAATTCTGCAATGATGACAGTTTCTCTCTTTAAAAGCTGTAATCCTGGATGTTAATTAGGGTAGATAAATATCCCTATTACACCCTAATGTCAAGCCTGATATAAGTATATGGGGCCTTTTACCGTTATTATAACTATTTATAACCAATAATGACCACACCTCCGCGTAGCCTCTTCCCCGGTCAAACAGGGAGGGACATCACCTCGACCCGTTATTTGGGTTTTAGACTCTCAGATCCTCGTGTTGTTTCCAAGTGGCAGCTTGAGAGAATAAAAGTCCAACTCAGATTCGAATGGAGAAATGGGTCTCATTTTTGGCCCGCTCCTTAAAATACGCCTAAGCCTACCCCAAAGCAGATAAGGCTCAGTGGGCATGATTTATGTCTTGAAAACTTCTATGTTTTGAGTGATATTGAACGAAAACGTACAGCCCTCGACCATGAGCTCGGGCCGAACGGAGCTCAGGATCGAAGACGGGCCGAATGACGAGTGGATTCTCCCTTCCGGTGAGGGAGGGGCCGCAGGGATCTTCAAACAGCAATGAGTCATCCAAAAACAAGCTCCATTTTACATAAGACACCTGTCCGCAAGAAAAAATGTCCGGATTGCCTTGAATGCCAGATGTGCAGCAAAAGGCGGTGCGAACATTGCAGGAAAGGGGGCCATCCGGTGTATGAGCCGGAATTGGGGCCGTTTCTGACCCATGGGGCGTATATGAAGTGGCGGGAAACAAGGAAGGACGTGTCTAAAGGTGTAAACCGTAAGACCAATCAAGGAGGTTCATTATGTTAAGCCATCGATCTCTGTTATTGAGTTGCCTGTTCTGTGCTTTCCTGGTCGCCGGAATTCCATCCTACTGCGGCGCACAGCAGAACTTCGATCAGGTTCAGATTCAGACAGAAAAGCTCGCGGAAGGGGTCTACATGCTTACCGGAGCCGGAGGCAATATCGGTGTCTGCGCCGGCGAAGATGGTGTCCTTATGATAGACAGCCAATATGCGGGTTTGACGGACAAGATCAGGGCAGCCATCGACGCTATTAGTGATAAGCCGATCAGATTCTTGATCAACACCCATTGGCATTCCGATCATACAGGGGGGAATGAGAACCTGGCAAAGGCTGGTGCGATCATCTTTGCTCACGAAAACGTTCGAAAGCGAATGAGCAGCAACCAGTCTATTTTGGGCAACGAAGTCCCCGCCTCGCCCAAGGCGGCATTGCCCGTGGTGACCTTTGACAAAGGAATAGCATTCCACCTGAACGGCCAAGAGATTGAGCTTTTTCATATCCCCCACGCTCACAGCGATGGGGATGTTCTTGTTCGCTTTGCAGGGCCGGATGTGCTTCATATGGGAGATATCTACTTTGAAGGGATGTATCCCTTTATAGATCTCGCGTCCGGGGGTTCCATAGACGGCATGATTAGTGCCGTAGACCAGGTCCTTGGCTTGATCGATTCAGACACAATCATCATTCCGGGACACGGCCCCATCTCTAACAAGGAGAAACTGCAGGGCTACCGCAAGATGCTGGCCGCCATCAGGGAGCGAGTCGCCCGACTCTTGAAGGATGGCAAGACTCTGGAAGAGATTCTGGCGGAAAAACCCGCGCAGGAATATGATGAAGCCATGGGACAAGGCTTTATGAACTCGGAACGATTTGTGGAGATCGTTTATAACAGTCTAAAAAAATAGGGGACTTAACACTGATCATTGAACATTTTGCTTTTAGCCCGGTCATTCGTATTCCATCTATGGAGTGACATACCCTGCTACAGACAGATTAGTCATACTGTGGATATTCGCGAAGCGAACGAGTGTCTGGATTGGAGAGGAGATCTATGGAGAAACCAGTCATTGTCACATTTGATAGTAAAACACATTGTGATGAAGTTGTGTCATTATGGAAAAAGATCTTTGGCGACCAAGCCACCGATATCGCCCCTGACTTTGTTCTGGACAAGGAATTGGAAGCAAAAGGAGGGTTGATCTTTGTCGCGTTGAATGGGGAGTTGCTCATCGGCACGATTATGGCGGGTTACGACGGGAACAGAGGATGGATCTACGCCTTGGGTGTGCTGCCGGAATATCAGAGGCAAGGCATAGGCTCTTCACTGCTGGCATTTGTGGAAAAGAAGCTCTCAGGTCTCGGCTGCAGGAAGATCAATCTGCAGATGATGGAAGGCGATGAAGTGTCTGAGCGTTTCTTTTCCGCAAATGGTTATCGAACCGAGAAGCGGATCAACATGGGGAAAAGACTTTCTCAAGGTATTTCCGGCGCAGAATCTCTCAGAGCCCGCGCGAAACTTTATGCCAACGCCCTTGATGAGGATGATTTTGAATCAGCCAGGGTGTATCTGGCACAGAACTGTCAATATTCGGTTGGGGGAAAAGAATTGTATGGCCCCGAGGCGATCATTCAAAGCTTCCGAGAGGGAAGTGATAAGGCAAAAAGGATTTTTGATCAGGTGGATTACGGGAGCGAAATCTTGAGGGTTGACGGAAACAGTGTGACAACTCAATTCACTGATCTTATTCAAATCAAAGGTCAAAGCCTTATTTACAGCTCAAAGCAGCATTTGAAATTTGGAGAGGACGGTCTTATTGTCCGGATCGAGCATGAGGAAATCCCGGGAGAACTTGAAGGTCTCCAGGCCCTCCTGAAGAGGTTGGGGGTCGCATAAGGGTAAACAATAGATCTCCCCGATAACGGGATCTTCGAACAGTTCTCTTGATTACCGCGGAGCAGGAACAGGGGAAAGGAGAAACAGAATGGCTGATCATAATTGTGTTAATTGTACATTCAGAGCGAAATATGACAAAAATCCTCGATCACTTCTGGGCCGGATATGGAGATGGCATGCGGGTTGGTGTCCGGGATGGAAGAGGTACATCACGTCTCTTCCTGAAGATGAGAGGATCGTTCTGGCCGAGAGATATGATTTGAAAAAATACAGCAAAACGGGTTGATGGAATAAACCCAACCTATTGTCCCGAAATGTTCCAAGGGCCCGGGCACTCCATTCACTCACTCTGTTCTAAGGTATTTCTCCTCAAAAAATCAGGGGTTCCCCGATAGACAGATCCAGACGAACAAGATAATTAAAAATATGCCGTGGTTCTTTTGTGGATCCCATGGCCAACTTCCGTCTTGTCAGGGGCTATTTTATGAGATAGTGTCCATCCAGAAACGAGGAATTTTTCTCAAGGTCAAGGAACGCGAAGAATGCTTCCGATACCACAAAACGATTTAACACGATTCAACAAAGCTCTACTACAACGCGCAGTCCCTGGAGCTTTCCATGCCCATTACAGGAAATGGCTCCGGTATTTTCTTGATTTTTGCAGGAAATACCCGCCTCCTGATGGCAATTCCGAGCAAATTCGTTTATTCATCGAAAAACTCCGGTCTAAGAAACAAACTCCGCAGCAATGCTCCCAGGCCGCACACGCGATTTCCCTCTATTTTGAATCGCAGAAATGGAAAATTTGCCGTCAACCCGCCCCAAATGAGACAAAACTCTCAAAATTTGCTTCCCCCGCAAACCCATCGACAAAGGTACGAAAGACCAATGATGCTGTAGCAAGTACCGGAATCTCAGCTATTCAAAAGGCAGTCGTTGCTGAACCTTCCTCTTCATTTGGTGTATCAGCTGGAAAGCGTTATAATGAATGGCGTTGTTTGAAAAAATCGAAATCACCGGCTTGGGACCAAGCTATAGAAAAACTCTCAGCAGAAATCAAGACCAGGCATTATTCCCGAAAAACACTCAAAACATATGGGGATTGGGGACGGAAATTTCAACGCTTTCTAAGCGACAAACCTCCGGAAGAGCTTTCTTCACTTGATGTAAAAGAATATCTCACATATTTGGCGGTTAAACGACGCGTTGCCTCCTCGACCCAAAATCAGGCCTTCAATGCATTGCTGTTTCTTTTTCGGCATGTCCTTAAGAAAGATTATGGCGACATGCGTGATGTGCCACGCGCAAAAAGATCAAAATATATACCCGTCGTTCTTTCCAGGCAGGAAATTCATATTATATTGAGTCATCTCGAATACCCGTTCGATACCGTTGTCGGCCTGCTCTACGGTTGCGGTCTTCGTCTTTTCGAGTGTCTCAGCCTTCGAGTGCAAAATTTCAATTTCGAGGATGGAATTCTTACGGTTCATGGAAAAGGAGACAAGGATCGAACTATTCCTCTCCCCCGGAAGCTCATCCCGAAATTGAAAACCCAGTTGGAGGTGGTGAGAGAGCTCTATGACAAGGACCTGGCCGTAGGCTACGCGGGGGTATTTCTTCCGGACTTACTCGAAAAGAAGTATCCGGCTGCTGCCAAGGATTTTATTTGGCAGTGGTTTTTTCCACAAAAGGGACTTACGCTAATACCCGGGACCAAAGAATATAGACGATATCATCTGCACGAATCAAAGGTCCAAGAGGCTTTGAAAAAAGCCGTAAGACGCGCAAAACTCACTAAGCGCGTCAAATCGCATACTTTTCGTCACAGTTTCGCCACCCATCTTTTACAGGCTAATTACGATATTCGGACGATCCAGACCATGCTGGGTCATGCCGATGTGAGAACGACGATGATTTATACTCATTGTGTACCGAGCAAAACAGCCAAAGAAGCGAAAAGTCCTATGGATTTCTGACTTTTTGGCATTGTTTATGCTATTATAGATAACACCACAATTAACCTTATTATCTGGACGATTCCGTCCAGATAATATCTTGTT
>CAZFMX010000039.1:24116-28243 GCA_964520425.1 uncultured Desulfobacteraceae bacterium | reverse complement strand
GTTCGGGAAAGAGCACCATGATGAACATCATTGGCTGCCTGGATCGCTTGACAGAAGGCCGCTATCTACTGGAAGGCTATGATGTCAAAACCCTTGATGACGATGCGTTGAGCGAGTTTCGGCTCAAGCATCTGGGCTTTATTTTTCAGAGCTTCAACCTGATTCCTCAGTTGACGGTTCAAAGGAACATCGAACTGCCCCTCTACTATCTGGGATGGGAGGCCAAAGAGAGCGAGGAAAGGGCCATTGAGCTTGCCCAGCGTGTGGGTCTTGAAAAACGGTTGGACCACAGGCCCACCGAGCTTTCGGGCGGTCAGATGCAGCGCGTCGCTATCGCTCGGGCCCTGGCCAATGATCCTCAGGTCCTTCTGGCGGATGAGCCCACGGGAAATCTCGACTCGGCGACAGGCGATCAGATCTTGGAAATGCTGGTGGATCTCAATAACCAGGGAAAAACGATTATCATGGTGACCCACGAAGACCACATCGCTGCACATGCCAAGAGCCGTCTCCATATGAAGGATGGGGTGATTGAGAGATTGGAGGGGGAATTGGATGAAGTATAATAAGTTCTGGCGGGACGTCCTTCTGGGTGTCGAGAACCTGCTCCTCCATAAACTGCGGTCCTTTCTCACCATGCTCGGGGTGGTATTCGGCGTTGGGAGTGTGGTGGCCATGCTCTCTGTGGGAGAGGGCGCCAGCAAGGAGGCCCTTGAACAGATCAGAAAGGTGGGGAGCAACAATATCATCATCACCTCCATGAAATCCGTGGAAGAGGAGACAGAGACCAATCAGCGCGGGCCCCGGATGAGCATATACGGCCTCACGTACGAAGATCGTGAAAGAATAGCACGGACTTTTCCGGCCATAAAGCAGACGGTTCCGGTCAAGCTGATTAGGGAGAAGGCGTACCTAGGAGAGAGATCCTTAGAGATTCGCGTTGTGGGGACGACCCTGGCATGGTTTGACATTGTCAAAAGACCTCTCCTTGCCGGGCGCATCCTTTCCCCTTCAGATTTTGAAGAGCATTCCGCCGTGGTGGTCTTGACCGAGTATGGGGCTCGTAGGCTTTTGGCGACAAAGAATACCATCGGAGAGAATCTTCGTATCGGCACCGATAATTTCATGATCGTGGGAATTGTCAAGAGCGAAGGGGGAAAGGCTGCAGACCTACAGCTGCCGGACCAGGAAGTGGATGCCTATATCCCGATCAATATCGCCAAGACCTACTATGGTGACATCACCCGCGACGGTACGGATAGCAGAGAGATGAAACAGGTGGAGTTGGATCAGGTGATTCTGGAAGTGGAAGATCTGGAACATGTGGAAGCTGTTGCCAAGGGTATAGAGGTCATGCTGGAGCGGTTTCACACAAAAAAGGACTATGCCATGAGCGTTCCCCTGGCCCTTTTGAAGCAGGCAGAGGCCACAAAGAGGACATTCAACATCGTTCTGGGATCCATTGCCTGTATCAGTCTTCTGGTTGGTGGGATAGGCATTATGAATATCATGCTGGCTTCGGTGACGGAAAGGACCCGTGAGATTGGGATCCGACGCGCCATCGGGGCCAAGAGAAAGCAGATCATCACCCAGTTCCTTATCGAGACGGTGGTCCTCTCTACCATGGGTGGAATCGTTGGGCTTGGTCTCGGGCTCTTTATTCCGCTGGTGATCACGCTTACCGCAGGCATGCCCACGGTGGTGACCCCCTCAAGTGTGATGGTGCCCCTATTTATCAGTATCGCCATCGGTATTGTTTTCGGTTGGATTCCCGCCGCGCGCGCCGCCGAAGTGGACCCCATTATCGCCCTGAGACACGAGTGATCGTTTAAGGGTGCTCTTTCTCATTATCAAAGAAGCCATTTCAAATCATCACAGAATCCTCAGTTACATTTAAGGGTTACGCGGAAGCAAAAAAAAAGAATTAAAATTCTTTATTCTGATTTTTTTTGGCTCATTAGTCTTGACTGGATGCCTTATTTTTTGCATATTATGAGTGGTTAGGAAAAGGATTCTCTCATTATCAAGAGCGAGATTTTTGGCAATGAATAGTCTGATTGCCCTTTGGTGCCATTCTTTTGCCTAGTCAGTGTTCATCCAAAAACGAGGAATTTTGCCCAAGGCCAAGGAACGCGAAGATTGTAACCCTCCCGATTATCATCGGGACAGGCATCAATACGTTGTAGTATTTCGAGGATTACAATCTGAGTATGACGCTGAGATTGGGGAAAAGGGCCGTTTATGGATAGACACTAGTCAAGGATTTGAGGAGGTTGCTATGAAAAGGACGTATTTTTGGGTTGTTATCATGGCATGGATAATGATTCCCACGGCGCTTCTTGCCTTTCCATCCGTATTTCCACACGGAACGACCATCTACCACCCAGATAAGGCCTTTAGCGGGTATACTATTCTTACAACTCAGGGCTATCAGACCATCCTCATCGATATGAGAGGAAACGTCGTCAAACACTGGGAAAATGTCTGTGATGATGAGCATCCCGCGAAGTTGCTTCCCGGCGGGTATGTCATGGGCGCCACCGGGGATCGAGGAAGAATATTCGGTGATGAAAAATCCAACGATCTTTCCGTGGTGGATTGGGATGGAAATATTGTGTGGACCTATCCGAAGGCCGGCGTACATCATGACTTTCAGCGGGAAGGAAATCCCGTGGGCTACTACGTTCCAGGCATGGACTCGTTTGTTGACAAGGGGAGGACCTTGATCCTTTCCCACAAAGTGGTCGAGGCGGGCAATAAGGTTAGTGACAAGCCTCTATATGATGATCTTATTTTTGAAGTGGATTATGAAGGGAATGTCTTGTTTGAATGGCTGGCAAGCGACTATGTCAGTAAGATGGGTTTTGACACCATCGCCCGGATCGTCATGTACCGGTATCCCAATTATGTGATGACCCGCACACGTGGTGTTGTGGGTGGGGACTGGATTCATATCAACTCAGCCTCCTGGCTTGGATCCAACAAATGGTACGAGCAGGGGGATAAACGCTTCCATCCGGACAATATTATCTATGACGGTCGCCAGACCAATACAACAGGGATCATCAACAGAAAAACCGGGGAGATTGTATGGCACCTAGGCCCTGATTTTGAGGCGACCAAGGCCCTTCGCAAGATAGGGCCAACCATCGGTCAACACCATACCCACATGATCCCTAAGGGGCTTCCCGGGGAAGGGAACATCCTGATGTTTGACAATGGGGGATATGGCGGTTACGGCGCCCCCAATCCCAGCGCCCCCACGGGTGTGAACAACGTTAAGAGGGATTACTCAAGGGTCCTGGAGATCGATCCGATCACCTTGAAGATTGTCTGGGAGTATGATGGCAACAAGGCGGGTAATCGGGACAGGGTCAAATTCTACAGCGATTATGTCTCGTCAGCTCAACGACTCCCCAACGGCAATACCCTGATCACGGAAGGGGCATTCGGTCGCATCTTTGAAGTGACGCCACAATATGAGACGGTATGGGAGTATGTCAGCCCCTATTATGGGGAAAAGGAGAATTTCAACCTGGTCTACAGAGCCTACAGGGTCCCCTATGACTATGTGCCTCAGTTGGGGGAGTTGAAAGAAGAGGCTATTATCCCACTGGATAACGCAACAATCCGACTCTCCGATCTGACGACGAGCAAGTAGGGTGCGGGATGAGAGGAGGGACCAAGTTTAGGAATGATTAGAGTCTAAAAGTCGGGCATAATGTTTTTGTCCAAAAGGAGGTTTTTGAATGAGTATAGTGAAGACAATGGTGAAGGGGCTGCTTGTTCTGGTAATGATATTTTTCCTGGTGGGACAGGTAAACGCACAAGGACATGAAGGTGGTTTGGGAGAGCTAAAGGTCTATCTGAATATCGCCGATGTAGATCAGTTGCTCAAGATTAAAGGGATGAGCCAAGAACTCGCAGAGGCGATTGTGGAGTACAGGGAGAACATAGGGTATTTTGATAAACCCGAAGATCTTCTTAATGTTTCCGGTATGACACAGGAAAAATATGAGATGCTCGATCCTCAGATGGGTATGGAAGGGGATCTCTATTGTGTGCGGCCAGAGGGAGATGAGGATGATGAAGATGAAGAGCCCCCTCTGAGCCCATCCAAGTGCTAG
>CAZFMX010000039.1:0-24016 GCA_964520425.1 uncultured Desulfobacteraceae bacterium | reverse complement strand
GGGAGATGAGGATGATGAAGATGAAGAGCCCCCTCTGAGCCCATCCAAGTGCTAGTGTTGTGTCTCAAAATTATCCTGAATAATAAGTACCTACTGCACAGATTCAAAGGGGGTATGGAACCTGCTAAAATTATGAAAAGTATTTCTGAGGCACAACACGAGGGATTTATGTGACATTATTCCAGATCGTGGAGCCGGGAGAATAGTGTGTGCGGCGTAGGAAGGATAAGTGAAGTGAATCGTCTTAAAACAGGGCTTGGAAAGAAAATCGTGCTTCTGCTGGGAGCAGTGTTCCTGCTCATGGGGCCTGTGGTGTCATGGGCGGAGGAGAACCCTCGGGGGTTGGATCCCTCCAGGAACGCGACCTATATGCCGGATCTCGGCGGGGTCCGAAATACCATGTGGCACAACCAATATGGCCAAAAAAGGAATCTTTCGGAATGTATCGTTTTACGCCGGAGTACCATTAAAAATGGAGAGGCCCATGTGCCTGCCGGAGGGCTCTACTATTCTACGGAGACCTCGCATGATGCACGGCCTTTTCGAAGGGAACCTTTCATGATTTTGGGCGAGCATACCTATCTGCTTCGTTCTACGCATAAGAAAGTGATCAAACGGAACGTTGAGGTGGAAAAGGGAGAAAAGGTCCTGATAGATCCCTCCGGTTATCGCATATGGTTTGATTATGCCACGGATCATTATGGAAAACCGTATGGAGAGTTTGCCTTAATTTCCCCCTCCGGCGATTGGCCTCATGAATGGCCCATATCCACCTCCTTTCCTCGTCCATATGAGGCCAAAGACCTGGATCTGACCGAGGGCATCCATCCTCAAAATAAAGCCTTTTTCATGCCTGATACCTATCTCTTTGGCCTAACAAAATTAGCTGCCCAGGAAATCGACTTTGAAAAAGCAACATTTGCCATGATGGAATATCCAGTGGTCACGGAGGCGGTTTTTTCCATGGAAAGACCTTATGTGGCCAATATCTACCAGGAGAGCTTCAGATGGTACGGGACTAAACGAATATACACCTTCAGAAAGCAGGAAGGGATCCTCGTGGAGGTTAGGAACTGGACCGGTAAAGAGGTGCTTGCATCTAAATTACTCAAGCCGATTACCCAGCAGGAGTATAAGGCCGCGGATCAGGATGATTATTGCCTTACGGATTTTGATCTGGACATCCATATCGAATTGATCGTGGATCCCTCTCTTTTCAAGGGCTCTGATTTTGCGCCTTGGGTCAATGGTGTCCCTTATGGGTGGCAGAAAGGAACTGTATCTCTGGCTATCTATAATCAGCTGATTAAGGTCAGAGATGGAGAACCCTGGCCCGAGGATGAGCGCTATATCGTCAGGCTGGAGGCCGACTATCAGACCGGGATGTTAAAACGGATGACCCTGGAGAACAAAGAATCCTTTGTGCTCAGTGATGAAAACCCCACTTTTGACGGACCGGAGAAAATATCCGAGTTCTGGAACCGAAAATATTTCAAAGTCGTGGCCAAGGATTTTGAGGAGGATGTGGTTAAAAACTCGTATGTCCGGGATTCCTTTTTTCAGAGGACCGACAACCTCGTCCTTTGGAAGGAAGGGCGGGAGAATGTCGATTTCTTCGTGGGAAAGAGCCCTCTTGTGGTTTCAGTCATGGAAGACACCTTTCTCCAGAGGCTTGCGGATCCTTCCTATGGTGTGCCCGTGGTGCAGTCGAGGTTTACCTCCTATCCGAAGGTGCTACCAGACGCCAAGTGGTTCGATCCGGATCCCGAATGCGCCTTTGTCCCCAAACTCAAGGGCATTGAACGGGTTTTCTTAAAAACCAGAGACGGGGACAGGCTCACGGCAGGGGAAACATTAGTGATCCGAAGGAGTTATGTGGATTACCGGAACAGAAAGATCGTTATCCCGCCGGGAGGGCTTTACTATAGCTCTCGGAACAGCCGGAATATTCGACCTGGTGAACCGTTCCTTCTTATGGGTCAAGAGGCTCATTTGTTGGGATTCAGGAGTTATCTTGTGGTCAAGCGGAATTTCAGGATCGACTTCTGGAAAGAGTACCCCATGGGAGATAACAATCCCCTATTTTGGCAAGATATTCCTTTAGGCGACGGCAGCAAGGCCATGCGCTATTTGAATACCTACTTTCGGTGGGGAAGACCGGTGTCAGAGCTTCGTGTAACCAAATATTCAGGAAACAACTGGGGGGCCAATATCATGGTGGCTCATGGACTCAAGTCCTATGAAGATTTGCCGGAAACTTTTCCCGAAGAAGGAGTATATGAGCAGGATTTTGACTATTATATTCCTGATGTCTTTGCCGAAGGCGCGACTTACCTGATCCCCAGGTTTATCTCCCCGGATTTTGTGGAGGTGGAGGAGATGGGGACACCAGGAATGGATGAATTTACATTCACCTATAAGGAACCCAAGAAATCGCTTCTCGGAGAGGGGCAAGAGGCAAGAGTCGGTGACTACACTTTCAAGGTCTTGCGCCTGGGTCCCGAGGAGATGCTGGTAGAAGGTGTCTTGACCGACAAGGAAGGTAATATACTGGCAGAAAAGACCTTCGGGCCCCTGGATGAGGACCTTCTGGGCACATTACCCCAATATGCGCCTTCACAGGAAAAGATCAACCTGAGATATGAGGATATTTGTGTGACACTCGATGTCCCTGCAAACCTATCCAGGGGAAGGGTTCTATTCTATTTGGCAACCGATGCGGTCACTTATAAGAGGGACACGCCCTGGCGGGAAGATCCCCGGTTCTTGGTGAGGCCGGATGTTTGCGGGCACTGCTACCAACTCAATGAAGTGATCCTTGATAACAAGGAACCCATTGTTATTGACGCCGACAGTCCGGTCTTTGAAGGGCCGGAAGGGTATTTTCAGATCGTGATAGACGATTTCGACGGTGAGGCCATTAACATGTGGCATCTTGAAACCAGGAGAAAGAACAAGAAGGGTGAATGGGAAATCAAGAAGACTAAGAATCTTGCAGAATATCCCAGGGATAATATCGATGTCTTAGTACGTGTCAACGGGACTACGGAGAGTTTTCTGAGAAGGACCTTGCTGGATCGGCTTTCTTACAGGGAGATATGGCGACTCAAGTAAGAAGTCTTCGTCAAAAGTTCAACTGCTGTTCGAGAGGCTCATGGCTCTGAGCAGAGCCGATGAGCTGTGTTACACTTCCAATTTCGTCATTGCGGCGTACTATGAAAAGTACGCCGCAATGACGAAAGTCTCGCAAGCCTTGCATTTGAAACTTTTTACTTTGCCGTCCCGTTTCTCACTTCATAGGAAGAGGTGTAATGGCTTAAGGAGATTTTTGTATGGCTGTAGATAGTATGAGGATGTCCGTATCCGTGAGTGGAAAGAGTTCCAAGTGGAGCACGCTTCCCGGATTTCGTGAGAGCTGGCCTGGGATTTTGGCGATTATGGTCATCACTCTTTTTTGTGAGCTTCCAGGGCTTCCCTGGCCGTTTACGGTCCATAAATTGCTGCTTTATATCGATCACATCCTTCCGCCCATTCAAGGGCGTGGATTGTTTATCGATCTCCTTCACTTCAATTATGTAGTCATCTGTTTGGCCGTCGGAATTATCATTCGAAACGTGATCGGGGTCCCAAAAAGCTGGGAAAAAGGCCTGAGTTATTACTCGGTCTTTTTACATGCCGGTATCATCATGTTGGGATCACAATACCTTTTAAGGGATATGCTCAAACTTGGGCCTATCACCATCATCGTTATGGTGATCTTCGTTTTTGGGACCGCCTTCTTTTTTGCCTTCCTGTCACGCCTCTTCAAACTGGAGAATTCCCTTGCCGGCGTTCTTTCCGCTGGATTTGCCATGTGCGGGGTGACCGCCCTGGTTGCTACGGCCCCCATGGTGCGGGCAAGAAATGAGCAGATTACCTATGCTATTGCGGCCACGGTCTCCTTTGGTATCGTCTGTATGATCATCCTGCCGCCCATTGCGAGGTTGTTTGAGATCACCCAGACTTCTTTTGGTGTGATCAGCGCCACAGGGGTTCCCAATTCAGCCCAGGTGATCGCCTCGGGTTTTATGTACGGATTTGAGGCAGGCAAGGTGGCCGGGTTTGTCAATATCGGTCGAATCGTGTTGATCCCGGCCGGGGCGCTGTTTATCTATGTCCTGACCATGACAAGAGATGTCCTTGCATCTGATAAGATCAGCTTTTTCCAGACGGTCAAGGAGAAGTTCCCCATCTATGTCATCGGTTTCGTTATTGTCTGGGGGGCAAACTGTCTGCACCTTTTTCCCAAGCCGGCGGTGTTTGCCATGGAAAAGGTGATGATCTGGTTCTTCAGCCTCTCCTTTGTGGGCTTGGGCCTGCAGACGAATCTCGCTGAAGTCAGAAAGGCGGGTGTGAAGGGCCTTCTTGCGGGATATATCGGAGGAAGTGTGAAACTCCTTCTGGCACTTTTCGTTATCATCTTATTGATGAAATACGGCTATATCGATTAACCGGGATTCGAATCTATGACAACAGAAATGAGCGAACAGGAACAATTTGAAGCCGAGCAGGCTGAAATCAAGGCCCAAACCGATGCCCAGATGCTTCGGGCAAAACTCAATGACTATATGGCCATTATTCTCGCATTGGGAACGGTTTTCATTCTCTGGTTGTTTCAGGCCATGGGGCTCTACTAGGAGGCTGTCCAAGAATGCTCTTTTTCCCAAACTCTTCGTCATGCCCGAAAAAATTATCCTCGGAATATCAAATTATATGCCTGTGGTAATTTTTTCGAGCATTCCTCAATTTTGGAAAAAATTGCTATTCCGGGACAGCCTCCTAGGATAGCAGTTTAGATTTATGAGGAATTTGGTATCCTAATGGGAACTCAGCAATCTCTTTTCGGGGGCGAAAGAACTAATAATTAGCACGATACTCGTTGCCATTCAGACGGGCGGAGGGTTATTTTGAGGCAGTCCGAAAGTCTGCTCTTACTAAGTAATACGGCTAAAGTTACCCGCCCGTCAGGACTCGGAGCTATGCAGATTAAAATCCACTGAAACAAGTTCGCCCCTCTAAGAGACTCCCGAGCCCCCATTGGAGTAGGCTTTCAAAAAGGTAACATGTTACATATCAGAGACTTTTTCGGAGTCCTTAGAATGAGACCTTTGAAAGATGTTCAATTTTATTCAAGGTCAAGGAAGGCGATAATTCTAACCCTCCCGATTTTCATCGGGATAGCCAGGAATAACTATAGTATTTCGAGGATTAGAATTTGAGTCTAACGCCGAGATTGGGCAAAAGGGGGCATTTTTCAGAGGTCTCATAATATGAAAGATGCGATTCTCCTTATACTCCGCGTGCCAAGCTCTGATGATGGGGTAGCTCTCATGAAGGTCGGAGACAAGGTGGATGTCCGACCCGTGCCGGACGACCCTGATCGGAAGCAAAGGATTGCGGATCGGGCCTTTGTTTATGCCAAAGAGCACGCCAAGAAGGTGGTGGCCCTCCAGATATTGAATTCGGATCTCTTTCACTGGGGATTTAATGATACCATTTTGTCGGGCCCAGCAAAGACAAGATTCATTGGATATATCCGTGAAGAGCTCTTGAAACGATCCCATGAGTCTACCATCATGTTGAAGGAGGTAGCGCAGCGCAACAAGGTCCCGCTGGAAATTCGTAAAGTCGAGACAAGGGAACCCTCTTCTACCGCACTCGAGGAGGCGGAAAAGGGTTATGACCGGATCTTCATGGAAAAAGAGAAGAGGAGGCTTTTTCCTGTTTTCAAGAAGACCATGGAGCAGCAACTGCGAAAGGGCGTTTCAACCCCGATTATGTCCAGCTGATGAAGAAACATAAAACCATAGGTATGAGTCGACGGGATTTCATGAAGATGGGTTCGGCGGCCGTTGGCAGCGGGATCCTGTCTACCATGATCGATGCGGACCGGCTGGTATTGGGCACCCCCCTTCCATTGACAGAAGTAGACCGGGAGGTAGACTCCTGCTGCCAGTTCTGCCAGGTTCGTTGCACGACCAAGGTGCAGATCAAAGATGATCGAGTGATCAATATTTACGGAAACCCGGACAATTACTGGACCGGCGGATCTATGTGCCCCAAAGGTATTTCCCTGGTGGAGTTGACCTACAGTCAGGATAGGCTCCTTTATCCCATAAAACGCACTGAGACCGGTTGGGAACGAGTTTCATACAGCGAAGCCGTCAACATGGTAGCCGAACGAATCGCTAGGGTGAAAGTTGATTATCCAGATGATTTTTCCCATCGAGTGGCGCTCTTTATGCCCTTGTGGGATTGTCGTGAAAGTGAGTTGGCCGCACTCATGACCTTGAAGATGGCTGGCTTTCCGGATGCCCTTTCACCGGGCGATTGCTGTATTGCCAGCACCAATGTGGCCTTTAATATATGTCTGGGAAATCCGAATTCTCCGACGACCCTGGATGAGGCGTTGAACACAGAGACATTTGTCCTATGGGGTGCCAACATCGCCGAGATGTATCCCCCCTATATGCGGTGGCTGGTCATGGCCAAGGAGAAGGGCGCGCGTCTGATTTTCATCGATCCCCGGGTGACTCCTACGAGCCCCTTTTGCCATATACAATATCGGCCCAGACCCGGGACAGATGGGGCACTGGCGTTGGGGATCATCCATCTGTTGATCAATGAAGGTGCCTATGATGCAACCTATGTTGAGGCAAGAGTTAATGGATTCAAGGCCCTGAAGGAGGCGGTGGAACCCTATACGCCGGTCTATACTGCTCAGATAACCGGACTCTCTCCGGAGCAGGTCATGGAATTATCCCAATTGCTGGGACAAAGCCGTCGAACATTGGTTTGGCTGGGGGGGTGCTTGTCCCGGTACACCAACAGCCTTCAAACCGTGCGCAACATCATCGCCTTACAGGCCATCACCAACAACCTTGTGGGAACGGGCAAGGGACTGATGTTTGTCCAGGGCGGCAAGCCCGGTGGTGAAGATGAATTCATCGAACACTATCAAGCCTCTAACCTGGAATCCAAGTTATCTGCCCGCAAGGTCTTGTACAACATGAAGAAAGGACGGCTGGATGTTCTCCTGTTGAACTCCAGCTACCGTCGTTATCCCGATGCCAATGAGGTCAAGAAACGGATTCAAAACGTCCCATTTGTCGTCTACCGGGGGTTTTTTATGGATGAGGAGGCGCAGCTTGCGGACCTCCTCATTCCGGGGACCATGCCTTTTGAGAGCGAAGGATCGCAATATGGTGCCCAGCGTCAGGTGGTTTGGCGGCAAAAGGCGGTTTCACCGCCAGGCGAGACCTCGGAGGATTGGCGGTTTTATGTGGATCTGGGCAGGAAATTGAACGGCGAACGTTTCCCGAACTTTGCTTCTTCCCAGGAGATCTACGAAGCCTTACAAAATAAGGATGAACTCTGGTATGGATTGACCCTGGATCGGATTAAAGAAAATCCGACAGGGATAACCTGGCCCTTTCCCAAGACTTATAGTGCGGAGCGCCGCGGGACCATTTTTGAAGAGGGCCGGTTCTTGACCGAGGATGGCAAGGTGCTCCTGGATTTTAAACCCTTAGGAGCGATTCGCTGGTTTGAGCCTGAGGGGAGTCCCAAAGACAAGAAGACTAAGGATGAGGAGGAATTTCCCTTGGTTTTCATTCAAGGCAAAGTCGTACAACACTGGCAACACACCTATACCAACTGGTCCCACTACATGGCCCAGATGTCGGAAGGCCATTTTGTCCAGATTCATCCGGATACGGCAAGGCCGTTAAACATTCGGGAAAACGATCCGGTCCATATCGAGACCAGAGTCGGCAAACTCAAGGCCATGGCTAGAATTACCACGGCGGTGTTGCCCGGCGTGGTCTTTACGCCATCACACCCAAGCCCTGCCAAAAACCTTGATGGGAATGTCGGACAATCGGTGAATACCATTGTTCCCGGGTACTGGAGTGAAGTATCGGCGCAATTCAACGGGTTTGGTTGCCGTGTGAGAAAAGTCTAGTGAAGCTCAAACTCAACCCGATAAGTTGCGGGAAATAATAAGCACCATCGGTTGAGGCCGAGCGATGCTGGATCCTGGATAGAGGCGTAACGCTTTTTCTGCTCTTCCAGTATCCAGGAACCGGCATCCAGGATCAGCCAATACTGGCAACCTTTTTCAAAAGAACGGCTTTGGTCGAATACAAAAGGTTTTGCAGCAAAAGGAACGACAAAGGAGGGTACAATAGGTGAAATCAACCATCAAAAGACTGATATTAAACGTAGGTCTTCTTCTAAGTGTCTGCCTGTTTGCTTCAGTGGGAATGGGGGAAGAGGAAGGAAAACTGGTAGGTAAGACAGTGAATATCAATACCGCCGGAGTCGAGGAGTTTGTAGAAAGCGTGCCGCTTATTACCGAAGAATTGGCAGAGGCCATTGTGGAATATCGGGAAGAGACGGGAGATTTTCAGGTGATTGAGGAGCTGTTGCAGGTCGATGGTTTTGATCGCACGTTGCTCCGCAGGATCAAGCCTTTCCTGCTTCTGGAGGGTATTGGAGGGGATGAGTGTACGTGTTAAAAAGGTATAAGGTATAAGGTATAAGGCATAAGGCATAAGGCATAAGGCATAAGGGAAGGACTGTATTCCAGCAACTATCACTTAAGAGACAAAGGCTATTCTTTTGTTCCGAGGCTCCCGGCCTGGTCATTTCAAACAGTTACGGACGGGTGATGCCTCCCCCCTCCGCTGTTCTTCCCACTTCTCCGAAGCGGAAAGCCAGGGGGTCCCTCATTCCGTAACTATCTGAAATAACTTAGGCCTCCCGCCAGTCACTTCAGAATAGCCTTTGTTCCGTGAGCTCCCTTCAAAGCGCCTGCCCTACCTGCCATGAGACATGCCGAATGGAGCTTGTCGAAGGGGCCAGGGAGAGCCTGAATCCTGAACCGAAAACCTTATGAAGAGCTCGTAAATGAAATCAAAGCTGACCATGATCATCGATTCCTCAAAGTGCTTCCACTGTAAGGCCTGTCTGGTGGCATGTCAGCTTGAGAATCAGGTCCCGGTTGGTTTCAGGCGTAATTGGGTCAAAGTGAGTCCATTGGATTCAACCGACGGCATGCATTTCCAACCCGGGAACTGCATGCATTGTGACAAGCCCACCTGTGTGGAGGCCTGCCCCACAGGGGCCACATACAAGGATCCCAGCGACGGTGTAGTAAAGGTTCGGGAGGATCTTTGCATTGGATGTGGAAGTTGTATCCCTTCCTGCCCCTATGGGGCACGGTATCGACACCCTGAAAAGAAGATTGTGGACAAGTGTGATTATTGCGCGTTCCGTCGGGAAAGAGGCAAATTGCCGGCCTGCGTCGAAATCTGCCCGACCCGAGCCCGTGTGTTCGGGGACTTGAATGACATCAATAGCTCGGTCGCCCGACTGTTGAAAACAAAGAAGACGGTTCGGGTAGTGAATAATGAGACAGACACCGAGCCCGACATCTTCTACGTTAACCAAACCGCACCGAGAGACTGGCCGGTCAAAGCGGAAGCCCCCTTGCCGATCCAGCTATGGCGTCAGGTGGTGCTTCCTTTGGTGAAGGGTGTGACGGGATTAACCGGATTGGGTGTAATGGTGATGCTGGGTAGACAGCTGATTGCAGGGGATGAACCGTTGGGGCATGACACCCATGATGAAGAAGAAGATACGGGGATTAATGACAGCGAACAGAAAGAATAGACAGATGATTCGACGGCATTCTGTCCATGCCATGATCATGCACTGGTTCAACACCGTGTGCTGGTGTGTATTGTTGGCCACAGGACTCGGGTTGGTGGATAATCCTGTGCTTCAGCCCCTGGGAATGTGGTGGGTCCGCTTTATGCACTCTCTGTTCGGTGGCGGGGCCCAGTTGCTCCGATTTCATATCGTATGTGGGGCCGTCTGGTCCATAGGGTTCTTTCTCTATGGTATCATCTTTTTTAAGAGCACCACCCTTGTTTTTTTGAGGGAACTCCTGACGATCTCTTTAAAAAGAGACCTGTTGTGGCTCATCAAAAAGCCCCTCACTATGACGATTGGAGCAAAGATCATGGGGCGTCTAGGTATGAAGCCGGAGATTCCGGATCAAGGATTCTACAATGTTGGACAAAAACTCTTTGCCATCCCAGCACTTTTTGGTGGCATGATTATCGCCGTGACTGGTTGGATCATGACCTTTTCCAAGCAGGATTTGACCGACGTGGATACGATTCAATGGTCGATCTTGATCCATGTTGTCATGGTTGGATTGGTCTTTGCCGGGCTCTTGATACACATCTATATGGCGGCCATTGCCAAAGGCGAATGGCCTGCGTTTATTTCCATGTTTACCGGGAAGGTGCCGGCGGATTATGCCGAACGTCATCATCGGTTCTGGTTTGAAGAAGTCACATCTCAAGAACCGGAGGCCGATCCATGATCGCGCTAGAGGGGGCAGGTGGGACTTTTATAATTATTTCGGAGTGTTAAAGGTCGCCTCCAGAGAGCCTTCTTTGGGTATCTTCCCATTCATCCAGAAGTTCCTTCGGAATATCTTTATTATTTCTCAGTGGAGGGGCGAGAGAACCCATTTCCCGCGTCTCTCTTTGTGTGACATTTTGAACCGCTCCAGTGGAGAGATTGACTTCAAAGAAAAACCCGCTTTCTCCTGAGCCTTCTCTGAAGCTATAAATCCTGTATTCATAAGCAACCAAATATATTTGGTCCTCTTTCTTGGTTACCCTCCAACCCATGGGTCGAACTTCATTTCCTCTTATCTTCAGCCACGAATCGATGGAGAGTTTCACCGGCAGGCCTCCTTCAAAAGCATTCGATTCTTCCACCAACCGAATCGCTTTTTCTTCTGGACGGAGACGTTCTTGGCAAGAGATGGAGAACGATGCAGAAAAAATTAATAAAAACACGAAGAATGCTTTGAGACCTTTGAAAAACGCTCCTTTTTGCCCAGTCTTCCGCCTTCGTCCCTTCGACGCGCTCAGGGCTATGGCGGGACAAGCGGCGTCAGACTCAAATTCTAATCCTCGAAATACTACGGGTATTTCTGTGGTTAGAATTCTCGCCTTCCTTGACCTCGAACAAAATTGAGCATTTTTCAAAGGTCTCACTTTATTCACGTTCAGTCACCTATAATGCATAATTGAGAGAATCAACGGAGTATGATGATCTTTTTGATTGTTGCCTTACTCAGTGCAGGCCCAGGGAAGCCACCCAACCGTATAATGTTGCATATACCATTGATTTCATATAATGGGAGTATTGTAAACAATAGAGAAGAATAGGAAAAGAGATAATTGAAATTGATTCCTGAGGATTGCGGTGAAGTCAATGGGGGTTCGCATCTTCCGGTGTGGTGATACCTTCAGTCTTTTCTAATGATCAAGGTCTAATCAGTATCCTGTCAGACCGAATACACTCCAATCCCTTAGTAAAAATCAGAGTATACGCCAGAAAAAATCAGGTTTCTCCCGATGGACTCACACAAATTAGCACTGTATGCTGTTCGCAAACTGAGATTCGATGCTCTGTATTGAGCCAGCAATAGGAACAAGCATGACTGAGGACCAAGACAAGAGAAAAGTAAGAAACGCCTATCAAAAAGGACTTGGGTCAAGTTTTCAGAGAAAAGCAGGGGAAGAGAGGTCTTCTGTCAAAGCACTGAGTACGGAGTAGATAATGAAACGCATTGATAGAGATCCTCAATCGGTTCTAAGAAGGGGAGGTATTGAAGCCTCTACCAGGTTACTCTCAAATTCTATATGGTCGGGACGACTGGATTTGAACCAGCGACTCCCTGAACCCCATTCAGGGCAAGGAGAGTCGTACAACTATCTGATATCATATAATTTATCGATATCATTTTAGATGGATTGTATAAACTATAGAATGAAAATATACAAAACACACAATTTTTATCACATCTTACATATGTGCAATCTCCCAAAAGAAGACTAGAGAGCAAGATTTGTTAGAGCTAGTCTATTCTTTGGCAGAAATGAACGTTACTTGTAGTCACAGAACGAGGTAGACTTGGACTCGGACAGTGCCTCTTTTTCTTGACTTTTAGGTTATGTCTCTATAGAGATTAAAACAGATATACTAAGTCCAAAACCTCTTAAGGCGTGAAGCAGGTAGTTCCTGAAGCGATGACCAACCCGGTCTATCAAATAGCACACTTATCACTCAAACCCTCCTAATTATTACTCTTCTGCGTCCGCCCTATGGATCCTGTCGGCTAGGAGGGGAGAGAAAGATGAGGGAGGCAACCAAAAAGACAAGACTTCAGACACCCTTCAACAGACACCATAACCATGACCCTAAGAAATTTTTTTGTGTTAATCCTGTCGCTTCTTCAATGACGGATATCTAATCAGAGTTTTGTTCTAAAAGGCTTCAAAAGGAAAAGATGAAAAAATCTCGCATGGTTTTGGTCTTGGCTCTCTTCATCACTCTATTCATTCATGCCTCTCCTTCTGAAGCCCAAAATGTATGGGTCAACATTTACGGTACTGTGACTTATGACGACACTCCGCTTTGCGCCATGGTCCTTGCCAACGGGCAATACATGTTCACCTGCGGTGACAACCCTGGTTTCTGGGACCTTGAAGTGCCTGTAGATTCAAACGGGGCGATCACTTTGCATGGGTTTTGTTCCAGATTTTCACCCTTTAAGGTGGTCCTTTTCCCAGAGCAGGCACAGGATTATAAAATCAATATGACTCGTGCGCCTTCTGTTATTCGAGAGACAGAAATAGATATTCACACAGAGCCAGGCATCATTAATCCTAACTGGATTAGGATTTGGGGAACAGTGACCTATAATGGTCAAGACGTCTGCGCAATGGTCTTAGCAAATGGTCAAAGCATGTTCAGTTGTCCTCCTGATAATTCTGGAGTATTTGATTTGGAGGTCCCTTTGGATCCAGATACCGGGCAGATCACTTTACAGGTATTTGCCGCCGGATTTGCTCCTTACAAGGTGACCGTGTCTAGATTCTCTGGTCAAATAATCGATGACATAACACTCCAATGGGATGCAAACACGGAACCGGATCTCGCCGGCTACAGGATTTACTATGATCCATCTCACGGCTATCCCTATCAAGGGTCCTGCGCGCTTGAAGGTGCTTCACCCATCGAAATGGACCCTTATTATGATGATGAAAATCCGGACCCGGCCGTTGTGGAATATACACTCCATGATTTTCCTGACGGAACGTATTATTTTGCTGTTACCGCTTTTAACAATGAAGTACCCCCTCTGGAAACTATGTATTCCAATGAGGTTGCCGCCATTATCGAGTAGAAAGGAATTCACCATAATTAGCTTTTTTTGCCAGAGTAACCTTTGAAAGGAACAAATTAATCTTACGCAATAGGAATATATTGTTTCAGCCTTAAATGAGGGATTATTACCTGAATCTTGCACCAGACATTTAGTACAGCACTGAACACCCTGCTGCAATGGTTGTTTCTATATTTTGCTCCTCATCACAAAGGTCACATGCCTGCGGGCCAAAATGCCTCCAAGAACGTGTTTCGCTATGGGTTTCAGTCTCTCAATAAGATATCGGATGCAAGGTTCAAGTAATATGATGTTTCAGGTGTTGCTTTGAGTGCTTCTTTTATAAGTCGTTAGTCAAGTAACAATTACGAGCTATATGCAAAAAGAAAGCGGTCAAGCTTCTTAATGGGTTAACAGCCGCTCCTCTGAAAGGACCGACCGAAATGGTCACACAAGTCAATCACATCATCCAAATCATCTGTTGAAATTGATTCCTGAGGATTGAGGTGAAGTCAATGGGGGTTCGCATCTTCCGGTGTGGTGATACCTTCAGTCTTTTCTAATGATCAAGGTCTAATCAGTATCCTGTCAGACCGAATACACTCCAATCCCTTAGTAAAAATCAGAGTATACGCCAGAAAAAATCAGGTTTCTCCCGATGGACTCACACAAATTAGCACTGTATGCTGTTCGCAAACTGAGATTCGATGCTCTGTATTGAGCCAGCAATAGGAACAAGCATGACTGAGGACCAAGACAAGAGAAAAGTAAGAAACGCCTATCAAAAAGGACTTGGGTCAAGTTTTCAGAGAAAAGCAGGGGAAGAGAGGTCTTCTGTCAAAGCACTGAGTACGGAGTAGATAATGAAACGCATTGATAGAGATCCTCAATCGGTTCTAAGAAGGGGAGGTATTGAAGCCTCTACCAGGTTACTCTCAAATTCTATATGGTCGGGACGACTGGATTTGAACCAGCGACTCCCTGAACCCCATTCAGGTGCGCTACCAGGCTGCGCTACGTCCCGATTTAGCAATTGAAATCATTCTATATCACACGCTTCCTTTGTCAAGATGAAAAACCGGGGGGTGATTGTTATGGATAAGGATGAAAAAAAAGTCCGCGTTAGTTAATAAGGATTATCTTCAAAAGAGTTGATCGATGATCAGGATTCAAGGATTCGAGGAATCAAGGGATCAAGCGAGATGCTAAAGAATTACAAGGAATTAAAGGTCTGGCAGAAGGCATATAAACTATGTTTGGAGATCTATTCAGTAACTAGCGAATTCCTGAAGGAAGAAAGATTCGGGTTGATGTCTTAGATCAGACGGGCGATCGTGTCGGTAGTCTCAAACATCGCAGAGGGATATGGACGAAAAACAACAACAGAATACATTAGGTCTCTATATATTGCCAACGGTTCGAACTGTGAGTTGGAAACGCAAATGCTATTATCGGGAGATCTGGGCTATATTGAGAGAGTCAAACTTAAGGGAACAATAAAGAAAATACAAGAAGTTGAAAGGATGCTTAAGGTGTTGATGAAATCACTTGAAAGCAACCCTTGAATCCTCGAATCCTTGTATCTTTTCATTTATGGGTTCAACTCATGAGTCGCTTTGACTGCATCAGCAACCGTCATACTAGAATCATTGCCGGGTATGTAACAAGCAAACTTGGGCATTACGACAGCCTCTTTGAAGGACTTCCCTATCCCATGGCTCAGTATCCGTCTCCTGATGATTTCTTCCTTGATGAGGACGAGTGGACGACCTATGAAAACTTTCAGAATATCCTCAGAAAGGCCAAGGGGCTTGTGGGTGAACGTTGGTTTTATTTCAACTGTGGCGCTTCCTCAGCAGCCCTGGAAGCATTGGGACGCCTTCGTTATTTTGTGAGGGTATTTTCAGGCCCCGGTGATGGATTCAAAAGACTCCCGTTCTTTAACAGAAATCTCAATGATACAAAAGACATCGACATAATCGTTCCACCGGTCTTTGACAAATCCTCCGGTAAAGTCAAGACTCTATTGAGGGTGAGATATCATGATGATTTCGATGTGCACCGCGCCTACATAGACGACCCCTATCTCAGGGGGATTCTCTGCGCCATTCCTACTATTTGGGGATTCAAAACAGCCACAATACGGCAGCCCCTTGTCCCCTATGATCCGGAAATCCTGTTCAACCAAGAACTCGAGTTTAAATCCTATAATTTGGACGTCAGAATGCGGGCGGATCTACTGACCATGAAAGATCCTCACAATGGCCAACGTCAAATTGTAGGGAAGAAGATTCTGATAAAGCAAGAACCCATCAATGGAGATAAGGTCTTCCTGGGAAAATATTCTGAGTTCTCCAAGGACGCTTTGAGAGATAGGGATGATAAAAGAGAAGCTATCCTTATCACCAAGACGGTTCAAGTGGACAACCGGATCCTTATGAAAGCCGGTGAAATTTTTAAGGCGCCCTATTTTATCCTGCGTGTCTTGTATGATAGGCCCTCGTTTCAAGACCGCCTCTCCCAGGTTTTTAAAGTAAATAGAGATTCCCATGTATCAGGAAAGGAACTGGTTGAGACCATCAATCAGCTTCGTGAGACCATTGGGGCCAGGAATAGGGCATACCAAGCCCTTGAAAAGGCGAATGCTGAACTCAGGGAAGCAAAAACCAAGGTAGAGGAGTATGCGGAGACTCTGGAGCAAAAGGTAGAGGAGAGGACGACTGAACTCAGAAAGGCGAAAGAGGAGGTGATGCGTTTCAATCGGGACCTCAAATCCACCGTTGATAAACAGGTGAAAGAACTGGAGAGATACAATGCGCTGAGACGCTATTTTTCCCCGAAACTCACAGAAAAGATCCTTTCCACCGGCGACATATTAGGAGCAGAGACTCAAAGGAAGATGATGACGGTTCTGTTTTCAGATATCAGAAACTTCTCTGCCATTACAGACAGTCTGGAGCCGGAGGAGGTCTTTGAACTTCTGGATAAATATCTCTCAGAAATGACACGGATCATTCACCAATACGATGGGACACTCAATAAGATCATAGGTGATGGGCTTTTGGTGTTTCTCGGTGATCCGATTGTCATGGATGATCATGCCCGACGGGCGGTGATGATGGCTATTGATATGCAGAAAGCAGTCGTCGAATTAAGGCATGATTGGCTTCAGTACGGGTATGAACTCGCGATTGGCATAGGGATCAATACCGGTTATATGAACGTGGGAAACATAGGATCGGAGTCACACAAAGACTATACAGTAATCGGTAATCAGGTCAACGTGGCTTCTCGACTCGTGGCTTTGGCAAAACCGGGGCAAATTTTAATTAGTCAAAGAACCTACAGCAGAGTGAGGGATTTTGTGAGTGTGAAGAGTGAGGGTGAAATCAAGGTGAAAGGAATGCACAATCCCGTGCCCACGTATTCTGTAGAGGTTTTCTGAGGCTAGAAGCCCAATAGATATCGTCTTGAGAAAGATCTAACTTGACGTCTCACAGAGCACATACGCCGTTCCATCCTCCGTAGCAGGCTACTGCGGAGGACGGGCGCTACAAGCTGTGGCGGGACAGGCAGGGGCACAGAGCTATATAGAACTTAGAGGTAAAAGAATTGGCTTAAAGGCCCTCCCGATAGGAGGCCAGATAAATCCGGGTCTTTGAGGAGCGCATGACAGAAAGACAAACAAGCTTGTCTTTTTATCAATGCCTCACCATAACGCCTTTAAGCCATTTCGACTCAGTGTTCTCTGAGAACTCGAATGATCCCAAGCGAAGTTGAGGGTGAACGGGCGAGAGACAGTGATAACAAAAAGCCACTGACTTTCCCTTTGCTCTGAGCTCGGGGCCGTGGCTGTTCCATTTGACTTTTTGGGGTCTCTCCTGTAAAATCTCGCATATTAGTAGACACTTAGACGAATAAGAATAGTGAAATGCCCTATGGGTGTGGTTTGGTTCTTCAACCTAATGCTCCTATCAGTCCATGGGTAAATTGAGCGAAATGGCGGGAATCGATTTAAGACTATGAATGGCGATATAATATTTGATGTAATAGGGAATACAAGCCCTTTTTCAATGATGGGAGAGAGCAGTGGCTATATGCTCACCGTGAATGATTGCTGTTATCTATTGGAGTGTGGATCACCGATTTTCCCTTCTCTCGGGTATAGGGGTATTGCTGAAATCAGGGGAATCTTTACCAGCCATTCCCACGAGGACCATAAGAGATGGTTCACCGACATCGTTCAGTTCTCCTATTACAACCCCGGTATCAGACGCAAAGTGAGGTTGATCTCAGCAGAGCCTATCTTGGAGGAGTATGCCAAGAACTCAAAAGGGGCTCTTGAGAGGTCCCTTTCGCGAGACTCAAAACAGATCGTTGATATTCCTTATGAGAGCATGGTTGAAGAAGTACCGATAGGCCCTAGAAGTAAATACTTTATCAACCTCAAATCCAATCGGGACGGCAGTTTCAAATACGAAGTTAGTGACAGACAAGGGAATGCCATAGGACCGGATAGGGCAAAAATCATCATCAATCCTGGGGCAAACCGTCCTCGATTGCTTTACAAGGATGATGAAATTGGGGAGTGGGTGGAGCCTGAGAGCTATTATCCATTTACCTCCAGCACCTTCTATGAAGAAGATAAGAATGTCTTTTATGATGAGAAGGCAGACTTGACCGTAAAGGCCATGAAGTCTTCGGTCTGGCATGGTGTTCCCACCATAGGTTTCAAGTTCATGACAGAAACAAACTCTCTGTTTTTCAGCGGTGATACGGTCTACAAACCTTCTCTTTGGAAAGAACTCTATAAAGAATATCGGCCTCAGAAGTTTCGAACGATCAGTCGAGAGGATTTCGAAAAAAGCTCTGTAATATTTGGGGAGATTAACGATTTTATCGAAAGGACTTGGAGCCGGGAACGCTACGAGGTCGCCGTCGCAGCATATGAAGGTTCCGTCGTTATTCACGATGTAACCACACGTGACAGTGCTGTTCATACAGTCTATGAAGACATCGCGAATGCCCCCATAAACAACCTTCTATATACACACAATCCCGACAACCTTACAGCCTGGAGGCCTATTCTCTCCCCAGGAAAAAGTCTTGTTCTCCGAGATGGAAATGTGTATGAATCGGTCAAGGGAACCCTGTATCCCTTGGACGCAGATATCTATATCCACCATTTTTCAGGGGATCTTGTGGGCTATAGGTCTGAGAACGGGGCCTACAAGGTGATTGAAAAGGATGGTCTGTTGGGCGTTGTAGATGCCGGTCATCCTGAAGAGGGTCTAATTAGAGTGGATGTGTACCAAGACGTGGGAGGAGAGTATCTCCCACCCATTATTGACGATCCGAACAAGTATTACTGCCTCAGGCAGGATGGAAAAGTGGAAGAGGTGACCTTTGACGAATATGCCAGTATGGGTCGTGTTGTAGAGAACATTCGCGGTCGTATCAGGCGACAATAGTCTTGTTGTGCCCCGAATCCTGATTTTCAAGTTATCTAAAAACATGGTGGAAAAACATCCTTGCCACAGACATACACCCCAGTGGAATCTGCCTAGTATTCCAGGGGCAGGCGGACAATATCTCTTACCCCAGTACGATGGTTCCCCCCTATAGGGCAAGCAGAGCACGCGGTTTTGGACCCTTAAACTCAGACTCGAAGGGAGTCACAGAGTTATATTAAACTCTGAGGTAATAGGATTTGCTTAAATGCTTGCCCCGTGGAATTGGGACTCCTTAAAGGGTATTCCATTGGGCGCCCTCCCGATGGGAGGCCGGATAAATCCGGCACTATGGGGAGTGCATGACAGAAATATAAGCAAGTTTACCCGCCTCTGGAGGGCTTATCTTTCTGTCAACGCCTCTCCATAAGGCCTTTAAGCCATTATATAGAATCTTTCGTCTGTGGGCGTCTGTGTGATTCGAGTGAGTGCAGCGAACGGGTGGCTAATAAACCTTATATAAAACATAAACTGTTTGACATTAATTGGGCTAAGTCGTATACTTATTACTTAAATTAAACTCAGTACATATGATCATTCCTAATGACTTTTAAGAGACCTTTGAAAAATGCTCAATTTTGTTCAAGGTCAAGGAAGGCGATAATACTAACCACAGGAATACCCATAGTATTTCGAGGATTAGAATTTGAGCCTGACGCCGAGATTGGGCAAAAGGGAATGTTTTTCAAAGGTCTCTATAAGGAGCAATTGGGATAGAAAGTGACACAAATATTATGAAGATTAAGATACTATGGACAATCTCTTTCTCTTTGCTATTGGTTGTATTTCTTGGATGTGCCAATAATGTAGAAAAGAAGGCAAAACATCAGGAAAGGGCAGAACAGTATGTTGAGGGAGAAGAATTCAAGAAAGCAGTCATTGAACTCAGAAACGTCATTCAATTGGACCCTCAGGATGACGCAGCTTATAACCAACTCGGAGAGCTTTATCTTAAGCTGGGACAAGGAGATAATGCGCTTCAGTCTTTCTCGCGTGCTGTCTCTATCAATCCGGAGAACCTGAAAGCACAGCTGAAGGTTGGGCAGATGCTTCTTCTCCTGAAGAGAACTCAAGAGGCAAGGGATAAGGCTGAGTTGGTGTTAGAAAAATCGCCCGATAGCATCGAAGGGCTGTCCCTTCTTGCCGGTGTCCAGATTCAGGAACAGGATTTGGATGGGGCTTTTAAAAGTTTGGAGAAGGCTCTCGCAATCAATCCTGAACATTTTGACACCCAGCTTTCACTAGCCCACCTGTATCTTTTGAAGGGGGACCCGATTGAAGCTGAAAAGGCCTATGAAAAGACCATATCCCTCAATGAAACATCGCGTATCCCCTACATTGAGCTGTCACGCCTCTACAGCAGCCAGAAGCAATGGGAAAAGGCGGAAATACTGCTAAGAAGACTAGTTGATGTCTCAGAATCCAAACACCAAGACCTCCTGATCCTTGCCCAGTTTTATGAGAGTCAAGAGTCATGGGAGTGGGCGGAAAGGGCCTATCTGGATGCGGTGGATGCCTCTCCCAAAGAAGATGTGACCGCCTTAGTCAATCTAGGGAGATATTACGCGCGAAGGCAGTCCTATGACAAAGCCTTGGAGGTTTTGCAGAAGGCGGCTCAAATCAAGAGGGATGACCTGGATGTTTTGACCACAATCGCGCAGCTTCATTTTGATTTTGGTAAACTCGAAGCTGCCGAGACCGTTGTAAAAGACGTTCTGAAGAAAGACAAGGGCCATGTGAACGCCAACTATCTAAAGGGGCAGCTTGATCTGAAAAAAAGAGACTTCTCCAGTGCCCTGGAGCGATTCGATCTGGTGGTTAGGGAGAGACCACGCTACGCGAGAGGGCACTATTTCAAAGGACTCAGCCTGATCGGCAAAGGGGAAACTCATCTGGCACGACAGAGTCTACTTGAGGCCGTGGAACTGAACCCGCGCATGTTGGATGCCCGTCTGCTTTTGGCAGAATTCTATCTTCGGGAAAACAATAAAGACCTTTCGCGTGAGCAGATTGAAGAGGCCTTAAAACTGGCACCTCGAGACGTCCGTGTCCTTACCCTCCAGGGGAATTTGAAGATTCTGGAGCGAGATGCTCAAGGCGCGGAGACGGCTTTCAAACAGGCCCTGGAACTCAATCCTGATTACGCCCCTGACTATTTCAGGCTTGGCCTCCTTTACTATCTAACAAAGAGACAAGAGGACGCACTGAATGCCTTCCAAAAAACCCTGGACCTGGATCCTCAACACTCCAATGCCCTCGCCCTTATGATCGGGATCTACGTCCGGGACAAAAGATTTGAAGACGCCTTTGAGATGTGTGATAGACACAAGCAAAAGGTAAGTGGTAATGCTACTATGCTGGCGCGAATAGAGTATCTTGAGGGGAATATCTCCCAAGCCAAAGGAGATACGGAAGAAGCCCTTCAATCTTTTGAAAAGGCCGTGGAAACGGACCCTGTCCTTTTGGCCCCCTATGTGGCCCTTGCCAGGACCTATGGAAAGCTAGGGAGATTTGATGAAGCTATTTCACAATACGAGGAGCTTTTAGCCAAAAGCCCGGATTATCTGGCGGGATATATGGCTTTGGGTACGATCTATGACCAATTGGGTAACCCGGAGACGGCTGAGAGGTATTACAGAGAGGCCCTTGAGATCAACAAGGAATTTGGTCCGGCCGCTAACAACCTAGCTTGGAACTTGGCAGAAAAGGGTGATAACATTGATGAGGCCCTTGGTTACGCTCAGATCGCGAAAGAGAGAATGCCTCAAAACGCGGCGGTGATGGATACTCTGGGTTGGATCTATTATCTGAAAAGTAGTTACTTGAATGCGATCAGCGAATTGCGTGATAGTACAGAGCTCGCTCCAGACAATGCGACGATCCATTACCATTTGGGCTTGGCCTATTACAAGAATAACCAGTTGGATGCGGCCAGAGAATCTCTGGAGAATGCCTTGGAGATTGATCCAAACTTCAAAGGGGCTGAGGACGCCCGTAAGATTCTGGAAGCGACAGAGGCGACAAAGACAGCGAAATGATGATCAGGATTCAAGGATTCCAGGGGTTCCCGCTCAAAGTCCGGGATCTTCGACAAGGGGTCGCATGAAAGACTTAGTAATTACAGTAACCTGAACCACAGTATTAAATCATATCAAGGTTTTATATTACCCTTAGAGGAAGTATAAGACCTTCAAAGTAAATTATATTATTTGGAACCTTGTATTACCTCAGAGTGCAATGTTTAAGGTTACAAAGGATAATTAGTCTCTGTACTTTACGACCTCTGACTTGCTGATAAATCGATTGAAAACAAACACTTGAATCCTAGAACCCTAGAGTCCTTGACTCCTTTCTCCCAACTAATTGGGAGAAGAAAAAAAGACTGACACCATTCAGGGAAAGAGAAATGAATGAAGAAGAACGGAAGACAATCCTTGTGGTAGAAGATGATCCGGACGTCCTCTCCGTGATGGTCAAGAATTTGGAGCTTGCGGGGTACAAGGTTATTACAGCTACCGACGGCATGGAGGGATTGAAGAAGATCAAGTCCGGGGGTTACAACCTCGTGATCACGGATATTGTCATGCCTTATGTAAGCGGAACCGGCGTGGTGAGTGCCCTCAAAGAGAGCGAGCCCCATATCCCCGTCATCGCGGTCACCGGCTATGGCGAGATCCCCGAGACCATGGCCATGGAGAAGAAGGCGGATCTCGTTCTTTCCAAGCCAGTTAGAATGTCTGATCTCAAGAAACATGTTGCCAAATTGTTGGAGGTCTCCGAAATGGAGAACAAACCATGATGGAACTTCACATCCTGAATGGACCACATAGAGGAGAGTCTTTTTCTCTAGAGAATGCCGTCACGATCTTAGGGCGCTCTCGTGAGAGCCATATCCACATCCAAGATAAGAGTGTATCACGAAAGCACCTAAAGATATATCGGAAAGGAAGGGACTACTTCATTGAGGATCTGGAGACTTCGAGCGGTACCCTACTTAACGGTGTGCAAATCGGTCCTTCCAGAGAATACAGGTTACTGGCAGGACACCGAATCACTGTAGGCAAAACCCTTGTTGTTGTCGGCAATGGATCTCTTGAAGAAGAACTGGGGGATGCGGGCTATGACGATACAACGACAGAATTGAATGCAGAGGACCTTGCCCTTTTTGATCAAGACAGACCCCTGAGTCACTTCAAGAACATGGAGTTGCTCTATAAGATTTCCATCATCCTGATGGGCTCATTAAATATTTCTGAGATCTTTCAAAACATTATTGATTATGTATTTGGCCTTCTCAAAAGAATAGACCGGGCGGCCGTCCTTCTCATTGATGAGAAGACCGGTGAACTCAAACAAATTACCGCCAAATCAAAGTATGGTCGTGATGAGAAGACTATCTCTGGTTACAGCCGATCGATCGTGAATAAGACTATAGAGAAGATGGAACCCATAGTCGTTCAGGATACGGGACAAAAAGGGAAGCCTCATCTCTCGGACAGTATGGAATGTATTCGCTCAGTCCTATGCGTCCCTTTAATCAGCAAATCGCAGGTTCGCGGAGTGATCTACGTAGACTCTCTGAATAGACCCAATGGTTTTCGAAAGGAAGATCTTTATCTGCTTACTGCTATCAGTAGTTCTGCTGCAGTTGCCTTAGAGAACGCAGGACTCTATTCCAATCTGGAGCAAATGGTGGAGACGCGGACAAAAAAGCTGAAAAAAACCCAGGAAAAACTCCGAGAGAGTGAAGCCAGGTTTAAAGCCATATTTAATAATATGAGCAGTGGTGTCGTGGTTTACAAAGCGATCGATAATGGGGAGAATTTTATCGTCCTAGACGTCAACACGGCGGATGCAAAGGCTGGAGAATTCAAGAAAGGTGATAAATTAGGGAAAAGCGTGCTCCACAGCGTACCTCCCGAACTGAATGATCTTTATCTGTCCCTTTTGGGACTTCTTAGAAGAGTATGGGAAACAGACAAACCGGAGCGTCAAACCATTACCGTATTGGATGGTGAAAAAATCAGGGCCTCGAGAGAATACTATGTTTATTTATTACCCACCGGCGAGATTGTAGCCATATACGATGATGTGACAGATAAGTTAAAGGCAGAGGCAGAGCAAAAAGCGTTGCAGGAGCAGCTTTTTAGGTCTCAGAAGATGGAGTCCATCGGTGCCTTTGCAGGAGGGACCGCACACAATTTTAGGA
>CAZFMX010000038.1:0-28431 GCA_964520425.1 uncultured Desulfobacteraceae bacterium | reverse complement strand
ATCAAGGCGTCATCTGCTGTGTTGCCTTCGATCGCTTCTCCTTGCGGCGTATTACCTATACGCCTCAGTCGGCACTCCTCGGCGCCTTGCATCTAACAACTTGCTGGCGCCCAGGGCTTTCTCAGAATCCACTTTCATTAGTACGTTAACGAAATTTGGTGGGTATTTCGGAATCCTCATTTTATTGGAGAGACTATGGCAAGGATTGATGATTACAGGCAGGCGCTGGCCCTGGGAAAGTACGAGCTTTCGGAAAAGGATCCTCATCTTATTGCGGACTATGCAGGCGCTGATATGCGCGAGGGTGAGGAAGAGAATCCCTGTTTGTGTTTAGACTTCTTGAACGAAGAGATCATTATCTCTTGGCCGGATCTGGAGTTCTCCTATAACAAAACCCCTGATAAGGAAGTGCCTATTCAAGAGAAGGTCCTGCTTCTACATTACCTTTTCGGAGCATGGGCTTCAAAAGGCCCCACGGTCAAAGGAGAATGGATCTCTTTTCAGGAAGTGCCTGACGGGAAATTTTATTTAGACGCCTTTCACAGGCGAGCAATAGCTCCTCTGGTTCTGGCCTTTGGAGAAAAGCCTGAACTGCTCGAAAGACTCGCAAAGGAATTGTACCGGGCGGTTCCCGCAGATCAAGGAGATGTCTCGGTCGAGGTTCAGGCGCTTCCGCTGGTGCCGGTTGAATTGATCATTTGGAACGGAGATGACGAATTTTCACCAAGCGGCAATATCCTGTTTGATCGAAGCATTATAGAGATTATTTCAGCTGAAGACATGGCATGGCTTTCGGGGATGGTCGTGTATCCTTTGATGGGCATGGCAAAGGATTAGGAGACTGTCCGAGAATGCCCTTTTTCCCAGACTCTTCGTCATGCCCGAATAACAATCCTCGGAATATTGACTATATGCCTGTGGCCATTTTTTCAAACATTCCTGGATATTGGAAAAAATTGCTGTCCTCGGACAGCCTCCTAGTGGCTCGTATCGTCATTTCTGAGACTATTAAGAGTTCCTGATGGAATTCTTGACTATTTTGGTGTGTAGTGAGGTACGGACTATTCCTTCAGAACGATTTATATATAGGGTCCAGAGGATTCTTTTCTGAGATATCCTTTTTTGGGATTAGCCCATGCGACATTTCATATTTGAGTCATGTGGATCATGAATACATGATATGGAATTCTAGTATTGTCGAGAAAGGAGCAAGTTATGTCGAGTGAAAAACCATTGGTTGGCGTGGTCATGGGGAGTACATCCGACGCAGATATCATGAAAGGGTGTGTAGATCTGTTGAAAGAACTCAGCATACCTCATGAAGTGAGAGTGATTTCCGCTCATAGGACACCCGCCCGCGCTACCGAGTATGCGAAGTCGGCCGCCGAGCGCGGTATCGAGGTGATAATAGCCGGGGCAGGCTGGGCCGCTCATTTGGCCGGCTTCATTGCCGCCCAAACGACTCTGCCGGTGATCGGAATACCCATAGACTCATCACCCCTCAACGGTATTGATGCCCTCTTGTCTACTGTTCAAATGCCTCCTGGAATACCAGTCGCTACGGTTGCCCTTGGCAAAGGTGGGGCGAAA
This sequence comes from uncultured Desulfobacteraceae bacterium, assembly GCA_964520425.1. Lineage (GTDB taxonomy): Bacteria > Desulfobacterota > DSM-4660 > Desulfatiglandales > HGW-15 > JAFGFY01. The sequence goes on along the minus strand of CAZFMX010000038.1, from coordinate 26,841 downwards.
AACGCGGCTGTTTTGGCTGCACAGATATTAGCACTAAAACACCCATCTATCGCGGCAAAATCAGAGACCTATCGCCAGGGTCTGACACAAGATACCATCGAGAAGGCGGAGAGATATGAACATGCCCCCACGGGCGCTTGACGCGTTGGAGGGCCGAAGGGTTGAACTGAACAAGGCCGCTTCAATCATTCGCTCCGGTGGTGTCGTGGCCTTTCCAACGGAGTCGTTCTACGGTCTGGGCGTCAGTGCCTTGGATGAGAAAGCCATTCAGCGTCTCTTTACTATTAAAAAGAGGAAGGGGAATCAGCCCATACTCCTCTTGATTCCGTCGACGAGCCTTTTGAATCAGTATGTGATCCGTATCCCTGATATCGCGACTCAAATCATGGAGGAGTTCTGGCCGGGTGGCCTGACCCTGATCTTTGAGGCTAATCCAGATCTCCCCCGTCTGTTGACCTCCGGGACGGGAAAGATCGGTCTCCGTCTCTCTAGCCATCCCGTGGCTACGGCGTTAGTCCGAGCTGTGGGTGCTCCTATCACCGGGACAAGCGCCAATATTTCCGGTCAGGCTGCCTACTCGAACGCAGAAGCGGTTCGTCATTTTTTGGGCCGGAGTGTAGACTTTGTCCTTGATGGAGGTGAGACGGAAGGGGGCAAAGGCTCCACTGTTATGGACATTACCGTGAATCCTCCCACGATTTTTAGGGAGGGGATGGTGAGTCGAGAACAACTGGAAGCATACTTAAAGTGACAGACCTGTCACTTTGAGTGACAGACCTGTCACTTTGAGTGACAGACCTGTCACTTTGAGTGACATCCCTATCACTTCTTGAGACGAGTTAGTGAAACCTCCTTGTCCTTATCTTTAGTTATCCATTTGCTTTCCATATCGCTAAATACCTTGACTTACACGATAAATATCCCTTATCATTCCTCAAACACCTCTGATAAGGGTGGGACTATGTCTATCTGGCCAAGACTATTGGGGGCAAGGCGGAGGATGTGAATGTTCCATAGTTGTTGATAGGCTATCCGAACGGATGGAAAAAAATCACCGGAGAGATCGTGGGAAAGAAACATAAAGAGATCAAGGCCAACCTGGAATATTTAAGAAAACTATTCATTATGCCCGAATCCCCTGATAAGTTCATTGAATTCGGGCATGAGCTTTTGGAGATGATCCATGATTTCTTTCAGGAGAAGGGGGGCATTCACAGCAGCATCACGCTGCCTGAGCTTAGCGAGATATTCAATCAGACCGCACTTCCGGAGAGTCCGTATCTAATAAAGGATGTCCTAAGTGAGATCAAGGAAAAAGTGACGGCCCATTCCGTGAAAGTGGGCAATCCTTACTATATCGGGCATATGATCAGCGCTGTCCCATATTTCATGATCCTTATGGAGATGATCATTGCGGCCCTGAACCAGAATCAGGTTAAAATCGAGACCGCCAAGGCCTCAAGTTTTGTGGAAAGAGAACTCACGGCCTGGCTCCATCGATTGATATTCAATAGGGGAGATAGGTTCTACAGAAGGCATATTCAGAATCCGCGAGTGGCACTTGGTAATGTAACCTCCGACGGCACCATCGCAAATCTTACAGCCCTTATGGTGGCCAGGGAAAAGGCTTTTCCGCCTGACGGTGATTTTCCAGGTATCAGAGTAGCAGGTGTTGAGCGTGCCTTAAGACACTACGGGTATGGAAGGTGTGTCGTGATCGTCTCAACACGGGGGCACTATTCCATACAGAAGGCAGTCAATATGCTCGGGATGGGGGAGGAGAACGCCCTAAATATAGGAGTGGACGATTGCAATCGTATGGATTTGAGAAAGTTAAAACGTAAAATCAAATCTTTGACAGAGAAGAAGGGCTCAGAGAGGACAAAAATCATTGCCATTATCGGGATTGCCGGAACCACTGAAACGGGGAATGTGGATAATCTTCAGAGCCTAGGTGAAATAGCTCGTGAGGCGGGAGCCCATTTTCATGTGGACGCCTGTTGGGGGGGGGCGGCCCTGTTGGTAGAAGAGTACCGGGAGTTCTTTAAAGGAATAGAAGAGGCAGATTCGGTTTCATTGGACGCCCACAAATTGCTCTATTGTCCTATGACCATGAGCCTTGTCCTGTTCAGGTGCGAGACAGACCTCAACCATCTTGTTCAAACGGCCAATTATATTATCCGCAGAAATTCTGTGGATATAGGAAGGTTTACCATCGAAGGATCCCGTCCTTTTGCAGCTCTGAAACCTTGGGCCGCCCTGAAAATTATGGGGCGTGAGGGTTATGCCTTGCTTTTCAGGAGCGCAAAGGAAAATACACTTTTTCTGGAAGAGATGTTGGGAGAATGTCGAAACTTCGAAATCTTGAATAATCCGGAGCTCTTCATCTTGAATTACAGGTTTATTCCACAGATCGTCAGAGATCAGCTTCACGAATGGGAGGAAATGAAGAAATCCTCCGGGAAGAAAAAACAGGCGACAGCACTCGAGAAAAACATGAGGAAAGTAAATCATTTAGTGAACGCCTTGAATATTAAACTCCACAAGGCCCTCAGGTTGGACGACACAACTTTTGTATCGAGAACAACTCTAGAGGCTACGAGGTATCGTCCCCTTAAGATTGTGGTGCTGAGAGCTGTCCTGATCAATCCACTCACAGATCGATCTATTCTGGAAGAGGTTGTTGCGACCCAGAACCGCATCGGACTGGAAATATGGGAAGAATTCAGACCCGCCTACGAGAAGACCCTCAAAGAGCTAGCTTAGTGACCATCCATAAATGGCTATTTTGCCCAATCTTCCGCCGTCTCCCCTTCGACGGGCTCAGGGCTATGACGGGGCAAGCGGCGTCATGCTCAGGTTTTAATCCTCGAAATACTTCAATGGATGGGCCTGTCCCGATAGTGATCGGGAGGGTGCCTGTCCCGATGGTGATCGGGAGGGTTATAACCATCGCATTCCTTGATTTTGAACAAAATCTCTCATTTCTGGACGGACACTAGCTTGGATCAGTAGACGTCATAACCTACACCTGCAAATCGTTCTTACCTTGGACCGAGGAGTCTGTTCTGAAGACGAAAACCCGTTGACTGTTTACACAATAAACGGTCCATTGCTTCTGCAGGTACTGCAGACAATGTATATATGTGACCATTCTATGAGAGATTTTAATGTCGGGGATTGGAAAAAGTAGGGAAAATAGACGAAATTCCCTTTAAATCGACGGAAATCGAGCAAATTAGTCGATAAGGCTTATGAGATAATTTGTGAACAAACTGAATATAACATATAACTATCCGAAATTATGATTAAAATGACATTGTAATCCACTGATGTATAATTGCTGTATTTCCATATAATATCAACTATGTTCATGATAAACACGGAATTAATCATGTGTTAGAAATTTGTTAGAATTCGGATGTTTTCTGCATACTGTTAGGGTTGACAGATTCCACAAGTGTGAGATATTGGCAGAGAAAAACCCCAACATATGGTGTAGCTGATTCATGGTGACACAAGATAACACCCAGTTTTCCTGGAGTCCTCTTATATGCGCAGAGCCCAGAGGCTGAAGATTGTCAGCGGTGAGAGTCACCCGCATGATGATAGAGGCTTGGCAGAGTTGGTCTTTTTCCTTGAAGACAGAGGAGGAAGGCGTTCAGGGTTTAAAAAAAGGGAGTTTTTATATGATGCACATATCCCTGAAAGACGCTCTGGTGCTGAACGAAGAAGTGGCAATGACCGAAGAGAGACATTTTCCTCTCAAATGTTTTCAACGGGCAGAAGAGGGATAGAGGGGAGACTCGATTCCTAGACCTTTTTTATCCATTTATCAAACATCCCATCTTTTCATTCTCGCGTTTTCTCTATTTGTCCAGTGTACCAGTCAATCTGTCGACAGATCCCCCGGATGATTTTGACCTCCCTTGCTCTCAAAGAGACGCGGGAGAGGAAACGTCTGATATTATTCATCCAGTGTTCCGGATTCTGCGGGTTGATGAATCCTATCTTCATGAGGACTTCTTGAAGGTGATCGTACATCCCCTCTAATTCGAAACTGTTTGCCAGACGGGGCAGTGAGAGTTTGCTCGGTTCATGGCTGTTCATGAAGAGTTCATAACAGATGATCATTACTGCATGTGAGAGGTTCAGAGATGAAAAAAAGGATGTATTGATGGTGACAATCTTGTGGCAGAAATGAAGCTGCTCGTTGGATAGTCCACAATCCTCAGGACCGAAAAGGATGCCCACTTTGTTGTTCTTTGATATGGGAATGAGTTCAGAGGCAAGAAGACGCGGATCAGCCATAGCGGGTCGATGGTTCCCAAGACGAGCTGTTGTTCCAACAATATTTTGGAACGGCTTGAGGGCGGTTCTGAGGTCATCATAGACCTCCATCTGTTCAACAATATCAACAGACATTCCCGTTGCTGTCTTGCGCACGCGGGAGAGATCACAGTTTTTGGGCTTCACGAGGACGAGTCGCGTAATTCCCATATTGGCCATGGCCCTGGCGGTAAAACCAATATTTTCAGGTAGTTGAGTCTCATTGAGTATGATGCTGATGTTTTCCAATGCCATCGTATCTTTCACGACATCACTCCCGTCTTTCATTTATGGCTTTTCTCCCAACTAATTGGGAGAAAGGGGTCTAGGATTCGAGGATGCCCCTCATTCATCAATACTCATCTATAACATAGAATGTGAAGAATTTCAGGAAGGAAGGGCTTAAAAAAAGGTTGACAATGAGGATGGTTTTGAATAATCATAATCATATCGTTCTAAATCAAGCATAGAGGGATGCTCAGGTTCTGAAGAAGGGCTGGGATTATAAAGAAGATGAAAGATAGCTATCAAAGCATGAACGTCATTATTCGGGTAAGAGGGATTTTGGTAGCTGTAGCGCGACCATCAGGCCTGATAATGCGATAGTATCCCTAGACAAATTCATCAAAATCCGTTATCAGGCTCATCTGGTAACGGATTTTTTGTTCAAACAATGTCTATATCAGACGGAATAAAGAAGAGTCATTCTTTTCCATTCGAGTCTCACGACAGGTTAAGGAAGGACTAGATGCAAAGGGGGTGTTCATCATTAAACTTAAAGGAACACAGATATTAATGAAGGCTTTGCGGTCGGAAGGAGTTGATACCATATTCGGCTATCCGGGCGGCGCAGTTATCGATATCTATGACGAACTTGCTAAAACAGATATCCGACATATCTTGGTCCGTCATGAACAGGGTGCGGTTCATGCTGCTGATGGCTATGCTCGGGCATCGGGCCGGGTGGGTGTATGCCTAGTGACCTCCGGACCAGGTGCTACAAATACTGTGACCGGTATCGCATCAGCCTATATGGATTCGGTCCCTATTGTGGTCCTCACCGGACAGGTCAATAGAAATCTGATAGGAAATGATGCATTTCAAGAGGTGGACATTGTGGGGATTACCCGTCCATGCACCAAACACAATTATCTGGTTCAGAATCTAACGGACCTGCCCCGAACCATCAAAGAGGCCTTTCATATCGCAAGCTCAGGGCGCCCCGGCCCCGTTTTAATTGATCTCCCTAAGGATATCATGCAGATGACAGGGTCCTATCGGACGGCACAGGAAGTGAAGCTCAAATCGTACAATCCCACCTATGAACCGAATATGAAGCAGTTGCTGAAAGTGGTGGATTTGATTAAGGCGGCGAAGAAACCGGCTGTTTTTGCCGGGGGTGGTGTGGTCTTGTCAAAGGCCTCAAAGGAACTGACTGAGTTTGTAAAGAAAATCCGAGCGCCCATAACCTCCAGCCTCATGGGCCTTGGCGCCTTTCCTGCGAGCGATCCATTGTGGCTTGGCATGATTGGAATGCATGGGACATACCGTGCCAACATGACATCAGCGGAATGTGATCTCCTGATTGCTGTGGGCGTCCGTTTTGATGATCGCGTGACCGGAAAGATAGATACCTTCGCACCTAAGGCTAGGATCGTCCACATTGATATCGACCCCACATCCATCCGGAAAAATATCCAAGTCTCGATTCCAATTGTGGGAGATTGCAGAATCACTCTTCAGAGACTCAATACTCTTCTGAGCAAGGAAAAACCGGGCAGTCTCAGAAAAGGCAGGAAGCTATGGCTCGATCAGATAGAAAAATGGAAGGCAACCAGACCTCTGGCCTACACGCAGAAAAAAAACATTAAACCCCAGTTTGTGGTGGAAAAACTCTATGAGTTGACCCGTGGAGAAGCCATTATTACGACAGAGGTTGGCCAAAATCAAATGTGGGCAGCGCAATACTATCACTTTGACCGTCCCAACGCATTCATTACATCCGGCGGGTTGGGGGTCATGGGATTTGGATTGCCGGCCGCCATCGGCGCGCAAATCGCCCATCCCGACAAGATGGTCGTGGATATCGCGGGTGATGGAAGTATCCAGATGAATATACAAGAGATGGCGACAGCAGTTCAGTATAATCTTCCGGTCAAAATAGCCATACTCAATAATTCCTATCTGGGGATGGTCCGGCAATGGCAGGAATTGTTTTATGATAAGTGCTACTCGTGTACTGAAATGAATCATGCTCCCGACTTTGTAAAATTGGCTGAGGCTTACGGCGCGGTGGGGCTGCGGGCATCCAGAGTAGAAGATGTTATTCCAGTCCTTAAGAAGGGGCTTTCCATACAAAAGCCGGTCATTATGGATTTTGTCGTGGAGCGGGAAGAGGGCGTCTACCCGATGGTCCCGGCAGGCGCATCCATCACAGAGATGCTGTTGGTCTAAGAGGAGATAGGATTATGGCAAATGAAAACAATGTGATAAAAAAGCATATCCTTTCAATCCTAGTGGATAATCAGCCCGGAGTACTTTCGCGTATTGCAGGGCTTTTCAGTGGTAGAGGCTTCAATATCGAGAGCCTGTGTGTAGCAGAGACGGCTGATCCACTTGTTTCCCGTATTACGCTAGTGACAATGGGGAGTGATTCTATTGTTGAGCAGGTCAACAAGCAACTCAATAAGCTGATCAATGTCATCAAGGTAATCGATTTTTCAGAAGCCGATTTTGTTCAGAGAGAGATGGTCTTGGTCAAGGTGAGGGCCAAACCGGAGCATCGCGCTGAAATCCTTCGAACAGCGGACATATTCCGTTCAAAGGTCATTGACGTGGGTGCTCGCTACTACATATTGGAACTTACAGGAGACGAAGGAAAAGTCGCCGCATTCCTGAACCTTCTTAAACCCATGGGTGTCAAAGAAATCGCCAGGACTGGAGCAATCGCCCTTGTGCGGGATAATAAGTAGTCCAATGACCATTGACTAATGATCATTGATTCATGATGAATGATGAAGAGGGAGGAGATGATATGGCAAAAATTGATTTTGGTGGTGTGATGGAAGATGTGGTTACTATTGACGAATTTCCCATTGAAAAGGCTCGAGAGCTTCTCAGGGATGAAACCGTTGCTGTAATCGGTTATGGCGTCCAAGGTCCGGGACAATCCATGAATATGCGTGATAACGGCATTAATGTTATTGTCGGGCAGTCAAAGGAATTTGCAGAGGATTGGGATCGTGCTGTTCAAGATGGCTGGGAGCCCGGCAAGACTCTTTTTGATATCGAGGAGGCCGCTCAGCGGGGAACCGTAATCATGATGTTGGTCTCTGATGCGGCACAAAAAGCCATCTGGCCTATTATTAAGAAGAATCTTAATGAAGGAGATGCGCTCTATTTTTCTCACGGTTTTTCTATCGTCTATAAAGAACAGACAGGAGTCATTCCTCCGGAAAACGTGGACGTGATCCTCACCGCTCCGAAAGGCTCCGGGACCACTGTCCGTCGGAACTTCTTGGAGGGGAGCGGGATCAACTCCAGCTATGCGGTCCATCAGGACTACACAGGGAGAGCGGAAGAGAGAACCCTTGCCTTAGGAATAGTCATTGGTTCAGGCTACCTTTTCCCCACAACTTTTGAAAAAGAAGTCCATAGTGATCTGGTGGGTGAAAGAGGCGTTCTTATGGGGTGTCTTGCAGGTGTTATGGAGGCCCAGTATAATGTGCTTCGAAAGCATGGTCACAGCCCGAGTGAGGCATTCAATGAGACAGTGGAAGAGCTGACTCAGAGTCTAATACGCCTGGTAGCGGAAAACGGCATGGACTGGATGTACGCCAATTGCAGCACAACAGCGCAGAGAGGCGCGCTTGACTGGCGTCATCGCTTCCGGGATGCCGTTGTCCCGGTTTTTGATGATCTCTATGAGAGTGTTGTCTCTGGAAAAGAGACTGAGATTGTGCTGGAAGCTAACAGCGCCCCCGACTATCGCGAGCGACTTCAGGCGGAATTGAATGAAATAAGAGATTCCGAAATGTGGAAGGCCGGTGCGGCAGTGAGAGACTTGCGGCCCGAGAGAAGGAAACAATCTTAAGAAGAAAGATTCAGTCTATCCCTAAACAGACTTACTATCCACTGTATTCACCTTGGATCATAGAGCTGAGGTTCTTTGTAGCTTCCCCATCCGCCGCAGCTTGTTATGGGCGGCGGGTTAGGGGGAGGACCCTGATCCACCATCAAGATGTCATCTGCTGTGTTGCCTTCGGTCGCTTCTCCTTGCAGCGTATTGCTTATACGCTTCAGTCGGCGCTCCTCGGCGCCTTGCATCTAACACCTTGTTGGTACCCAGGGATTGCCCAAAATCCTCAATTATCATTGCCTGTCAATAGATTTGATGGTGGATTTTGGAAGGTGCTGTTCATTGACACATCAGGTGATTTTCCCTATAATTATATATTAAAACTAATTCCTAGATTCCTTTTCAGGACCGAGGGCGGAGTTCGCACGCGCTCGGTTTTATGACTGCCCTTTAAGAGACAACTAAATGAAGGATACTTCATCCCGCAAGAAGTCTTTACAGACAAAGATCCCGGAGGACCCGATCGTGCTCAAAGAAAAAGAGCAGAGAGACGGAATTCCCCTGAACTTGGAGACTAAACTCATCCAGAGTTCTGTGGACGGTATCGTTGCTGTTGATGAGAAAGGCAATGTCCTTTTATTCAGCAGGGGCGCAGAGAGACTGTGGGGGTATACTCGGGAGGAAGTGGTCAACAGGATTCACATTAAGGAATTATATCCACCTGGATTGGCAAGAGATGTGAATACGAGGTTGGCAGAGCCGGAGCCCGATGGTTCGGGTAGACTAGTCGACTATGATACGGAGATTCTAAACAAACAGGGGAAACGCGTACCTGTACGGATCTCAGGCTCTTTGCTTAAGGACGAGGATTCGCTGGTCAGGAGCGTTGGATACTTCCATGATATGACACGAGAAAAAAAGATCATGGACCAACTGGTGAATTCCGAAGAGAAGTATCGATCCATTCTGGAAACCATTGAGGACGGGTACTGTGAGATTGACCTTGAGGGGAATTTGACCTTTTTTAATAAGTCTTTTTGCGGAATCTTGGGATATTCTGAAGATGAATTAATGGGGAGGAATCTAAGGGAATTCAGCGATGAAGAAGAGGCCAAGAAAGCATATAAAGGTTTTAACAAGGTCTTTACCACCGGAGTGCACGCTAAGGGTTTTGAATGGGGGATGAACAGAAAAGATGGATCTAAGATCTATGTGGCATCATCCATATCACTGATTAAAGGCCCTGAAGGTGAGATTGTCGGGTTTCAAGGCATTACCCGTGACATCACTGAGCACAAACTAAGGGGGGAAGCCTTGGAAAGGGCGAAAGAGGAGGCTGAGGCCGCCAATATCGCCAAGAGTGAGTTCCTGGCCAATATGAGTCATGAGATCCGTACACCCATGAATGGTATCATCGGAATGACGGAATTGGCCTTAGGGTCCACACTCACCCGGGAGCAGCGCGAATATTTGCTGATGGTCAAGATGTCCGCCGATTCGCTGCTGGCCCTCTTGAATTCTGTCTTGGACCTGGCAAAGATCGAATCGCGAAAAATTGAGTTAGATGAGATAGACTTTGACTTGCGTACAACTGTAGAAAACGCTGTGCAAACCGTGGCTGTGAAAGCCGGAGAGAAAGCGATCGAGTTGACCTGCCGCATCAGACCCGATGTCCCTACTGCTCTGGTGGGAGATCCTTCCAGATTGAGACAGATCCTGCTTAATCTGTTGGGAAACGCGGTCAAATTTACCCATAAGGGCGATGTCAGCCTTGATGTCAGAATAGAAGCCGAAGAAGATTCTTCAGTGCTCCTTCATTTCATCGTATCTGATACAGGCATCGGAATTCCTCCTGATAAGTTGGATGCCGTTTTTGAGTCTTTTCAACAAGCCGATGGTTCCATTACAAGGGAGTATGAAGGGACCGGTCTGGGTTTGACTATCTCGAAAGAGCTTGTAGAACTGATGGGAGGAGGCATCTGGGTGGAGAGTGTGCTGGGAAAAGGAAGTACTTTCCATTTTACAGCACGCTTCGCATTGAGCGATATGGAGGTTACGGATTCTCTCTCTTTGAAGGACCAGGATATATCGGGTATGCGGGTGCTCATTGTGGACGACAATGCCACGAATCGGCTCGTCTTTCATGAAATGACATCATTATGGGGTTTGGAACCCACAGAAGTAGAAGGTGGGGAGCACGCAGTTGCAGAATTAGAGAGAGCACATAGTACCGGACGACCCTATCAGCTCATTCTCCTTGATCTTCAAATGCCGGAGTTAGATGGTTTTGAAGTGGCCAAAAGGATAAGAGAGAATCCCGTTGGCGCTGACTTGGAAATCCTTATGTTGACATCCCTCGGCATGAAAGGGGATGCTGAACGCTGTAAAGAGGTTGGAATAGGAGTATATTTGGTCAAGCCGGTGAAACAGACGGAACTCCTGGACGGAATCATGCTGACTTTGGGGAGACCTAGAAAGGATAAAGGCCCGGTTATTACCCGCCACACGATTCAGGACATCAGGAGGAGATTGAGAATCCTACTGGCTGAAGATAACATCGTGAACCAGAAGCTGGCTCTTAAGATGCTGGAAAAGAGAGGACATCATGTCACTATTGCATCCAATGGCCTGGAAGCCCTGGATGCTTTAGAAAAGGAGCATTTCGATCTCGTTCTGATGGATGTCCAGATGCCTCATATGGACGGCTTGGAAGCCACAAAACGTGTGCGCGACAACGAAAGAGAGGAAGAGCATATCCCCATTATTGCCATGACGGCCCACGCTATGAAGGGGGATAGAGAGATGTGTCTTTCTGCGGGTATGGATGACTATGTGGCCAAACCCATCATGGCGGATGAGCTATTTTCAGTCATTGAGAGAGTGGTCAGCCAATTTCTGGATCGTGATGAAAAAAAGATCCTTGATTTTCTTTAGGCAGAATGACGAGACCTTACCTAGTATCCATCCATAAACGGCCCTTTAGACCAATCTTCCGCCGTTGCCGAAGGCTATGGCGGGACAAGCGGCGTCACGCTTCATATCGTAATCCTCGAAATACTTCAATGTATTCCTGGCTGTCCCGATGAAAATCGGGAGGGTTACAATCTTCGCGTTCCTTGACCTTGGCCAAAATTCCACGTTTCTGGATAGACACTACTTGTAATCTACACCCAGCATAATCAACCCTGATCCACCATCAAGGTATCATCTGCTACGTTGCCTTCGGTCGCTTCTCCTTGCGGCGTATTACTTATACGCCTCAGTCGGTACTTCTCGGCGCCTTGCATCTAACACCTCGCTGGCGCCCAGGGCTCTCCCAAATTCTACTATCATTAGTATATAAAAGGGAATTTGATGGTAGATTTCGGTCAACGTCTCGAGTGAACCAGAGAAATCCAATAGATCATTCAGCTCTTCTTATCTTTCGTGGTGTAGGAAAATCCAACTCTTCTGTTGAAAAATCCTCCATGCTAAATAACTATTTGAAGAAACGGATTAAAGTCGCAGCTTGTCCTCACCATAAGGCCATATGGAATATTAGACTGTAGGATATTCCATCACATCTTCCGTACAGCCGAGACTCGCGTATAGACCTTCTTTTTCGCTGCAAAAGAGTGATTACATTTTAATAACAAATAGTTAAGCATTTAATCAAAGGACCCTTTTCCGGAATGGCATGGCCCTTGCTCTATTCACATACTGAAAGTCGCAGAATAAAAACAAACAAGGGGAGAGAATAATGGCTGAAAAGACGAAATCTGATCAAAGGAGTCACGTGGGTTATGGGTCTTCATACCACAAGGGGAGTAGTCAGGATATGGGAGTCGATTCGGGAATCGGTGCTGTGTTGGGTGGTCAGCTTTGGATGGTGAAGCCGGACAAGCAGGCCCAGGCAGCCAATCCCTGTTTGTGGATGCAGGCAGGTGTCGTGGAAATGAAATACTGTAATAACTTCGGGGACTGCACATCGTGTAAATACGACCTGGGTATGCGGAAGAAGGTGGAGGAAGGCAAACAGATCAGTTGGCAGGATGCCATGAGGAAGAGGGAAGGACTGGATCGGGTTTGTCGACATAGTCTGACACGTCGTATTGAGAAGAGGAGTTGTGCCTATGATTATGACTGTTCAACATGCGAGTTTGATCAGTTTCTTGAGGATGTCTGGTCTGTTAAAACCAAGACCGTGCCCCATGAAGTGCAGACTGTCAAAGGCTTTCAGGTTCCCATGGGCTACTATTTTCACAACGGGCACACCTGGGCTCGAATTGAGAGTGGTGGATATATTCGGGTCGGGATGGACGACTTCTCCATGAAGCTTCTTGGCCGGGCAGATGCCCTGGATCTGCCGCTTATGGGTAAGGAACTGGATAAGGATAGAGTGGGTTGGGGGCTGAAACGTGAAGACAATTCGGCCGATGTACTCTCACCTGTCGGCGGCGTCATTGCTGAAGTCAATCCCAGGCTGAGGAAGAGTCCCGAAGTGGCCAACCAGGGGCCATATGAAGAGGGTTGGCTTTTCATGGTTCGTACGCCTGATATCAAAGGCACCGTCAAGGAACTCATGACGGACGCGGAAAGCCTTACCTGGATGAATGAAGAATTAAATAAGTTGGAGAGTATGATTGAGGATGTGGCCGGACCTCTTGCGGCAGATGGGGGTTATCTGGGTGAAGACATTTACGGCCATCTTCCGGATCTGGGTTGGGCGAACCTGACCAAGACTTTCCTTAAGACCTGATGCTGATTTTCATCTTTTTCAATGTAAATAGCGCGTAAGACAGAATCCCGAAACGGTTTTTTGGAGCCTAGCATGGAATCAATGAATTTAAGACATGGATTGACAAAGGAAGCACCTCTCCGCTGCGTTTGGGAACAGGCGGGAGTGGTTTCCCGAAAGCTATGCCGCATCAGGTACGATTGCCCGTCTTGCCGCTTTGACAGAATCATGCGGCGTATAGCAGATGAAAATAAGCAGCTTAAGCAGGAAGGCAAAGTCCCGGAGGAAAAGCGAGGCAAGATCATATCATGGCAAGAGGCGATGAGGACCCGGCCTGTATCCCGGCGACCCTGTGTCCATCATATGAGAGGGAACATTTCATTCAGGGCGTGTACCCATGATTATCGGTGCTCCAACTGTGACTTCGACCAATATTTTCACGATCAATATGTCGTGCACGCAGTGGTTCGTCCGGTTGACGTACTCGATATCAAAGGATTCAGAATCCCCCAGGGCTATTATCTCCATTCCGGACACACCTGGATCAAGATTGAAGAAAGCTCCACAGTAAGGGTGGGGATAGACGAGTTCGCCCTGCGTCTTCTGGGGCCGTTTGACCGTATTGAGGCCCCCCTCATAGGAAAGGAGGTCAAGCAGGGAAGGGCGGATATTGATGTCGTGCGTGACGAACACAGGGCCAGTTTTATGTCCCCGGTGAGTGGTGTGGTCATGGCCGTCAATGCCAAATTGAGAGAAAAAGGGGATGATGCCGGACAAGATCCTTATTCAGAGGGATGGGTGACGACTATTCACACCAAGACATTGCGTCAAGACCTGAAGAATCTGATGATCCATACAGAAAGCGCTGAGTTTATGGAGGATGAAGTGGCGCGTCTCTACCAGGTCATCGATGAGACTACAGGCCCCCTAGCCGCTGACGGAGGTCTGCTGGGTCATAACATCTATGGTCACATGCCTGAATTGGGTTGGGAGAGACTAGTCAAGAGTTTTCTCAGAACCTGAAAAACAGTTGGTAGAGCACCTTACTTATAAATAGACCAAAGGGATTCCAGTAATGAACTGGAATCCCTTATTTATTTGATATCATTGAAGATGGGATGTATAAACAATAGAAAGAAAATAGACAAGAAAATAAAAAGTTGTCACATTTTGTCACATCTACGATGGACCGTCCTTGAAGGATTGGAACGCACTGTCAGTTCCATTCCAATGCTTGCTTAGAATATTCCTACTTGACAACTCTCATAATAAAGGGCTAATTTCTGTGAGCTAAAGGCAGTAAAAATAGTTTAAATTGATATACTTCCCGCTTGACATATGGTTCCATATATGGTTCCATATAGGAGCTTATTCGCATTGGCGAAGATTGAGAAGCTAGTAAATAAAGCGCTAACGGATCCCCAGAACCTCCTCTTTACAGAGTTCTGTAAACTCTGTGAATTCTTTGGGATGAAGAGGAGGAGAAGCAAGAGTGGCCATATCATATATAAACGCAAAAAAAGTCCAAAATTCACCTTATCTATCCAAGATGACGACGGAAAAGCAAAACCATATCAGGTCAAACAACTTATTGAAAAAGTAAGAGAGCTTGGACTTCACAATTTTGAGGAGGAGGAATAATGGCAAAGTTCTCTGTTAATTTACAGTGGAGCCAGGAGGACAAGGCATATATAGCCACAGTTCCGGAATTACCAGGCTTAAGCGCTTTTGGGGCTACAGCTAAAGAAGCATTGCAGGAATTGTCTGTTGCACAAGAGTTGTATTTGGAAGTGATGGAAGAAGACGGGGAACAAATACCTGAGCCGCATTTATATAAGTCATTTAGTGGGCAAACTCGTCTTAGACTTCCTAGGAGTCTACACGCATCTCTTAGTGAAGAAGCCACAAGAGAAGGCGTTTCCTTAAACACTTACATTGTTCAACTCCTTTCCGAAAGGAATGCATTTAAGAAAATGAAAGACGATTTTTCCCAAATGGAGAATAGGGTCTACATGGTCTTGCTTCAGAATTACCCTACGGCAGGGTTTTTTAAGGGAGCTGAATCGGGGGGCACCTTAACGAATATTACGAAATTAAATGAGGAAGAGGTATCTAATGAAGGTCGCTAAAAATAAATTTATACTTCTCTCTGATGATGTGAGGCAGGAGACGGGCAATAAGATATCGCTTATGGGGATCTATTCAGATAAGCTAATATTCCAAAAATTGCCAGCCGCACTTCCCAAGCTTTGCATTACATTATTTTTTGAAGGTTTGAAAGAGGGGATACCTGACATGAGGGTAAGAGTTAAGAATCCCGAAATGGAACCTAATGAGATAAATGTACCACAGAAGCCGAAAAAAAAAGGCGAAAATAACGCAATTTCTTCTATCCATATCATGCCTTTTAAAGCAAATGCCTCTGGAAACGCGACAATCGAGATATATTTTGGAGAGGAAGACCATCCGTCAATAATCCACAAATTCAGGATAGAATCGAAAGGGGAATGATTCGCTTCGACTCAGCAGTTCTTACCTATGTTGATCTAAGGATAACTAACGATACACATTTAAGCCAAACGCTCGGAGAGTCTTCAGGGTAGTTTGGCTTTTTTGATTGGGGTATAAAGAATCGAGATTTGAAAAGCCTGTATTTCCACTACCGATCTAATTCTAACAACTCAAAGTACAACCTTTGCTTGGTGAAGGTGTGCCGTGGGGAAAAAGACCAAAGAAGAGAAGGATGTGATTGAAGACGGGCTTGACGTGCAAATAAATCTGCCCCAATGTAGGCCTGAGTAGTTCTTCAAGATGAGATAACGCCCAGTCTGAAGTCAGCTGTAAGTCACTCAAAACAACAAGTATCGTCATGGGAAAGGAGGAAACAGAGTATCGCCTCAAGGGGCGTAAGAAGCCTAACCGGAAAATAGCAATTCTTACTTCATCAAAGGTGCATATAACGTATCGTAGTCTATACTTTTTTGACACCTCATTTTGTTAGGACTACTGGAGAGACTGTCGATGATGTTCTCAGTCGAGAGTTTGGCATTGAGAGAGATAAAAAAGAGCTTCGTGCCAAGAAAAGGCGTTATGCTGATGACAGATTGAGTCCCAGAATCGACAAGGGAAAGCTGTTTCTCAAATTTGCGAGCGGACCATCTAAAGAATGGGTGCTTCCTTCCCAAATGATAAAGAGAAGGTCAGTAGAATTACGTATGAAGCCATGGACTTTGCAGAAAGGTACGGGGCTACTGATGGGCAAATAAATGCTGTGCGTAAGACTTTAACAGACAGAGGTTATCACCTAATAAAATAAGTATATCTTGTGTTTTATATTCCCAGGCTAGGCTCATAGAGTCGAAGAGTGGTGAACCTGACCACTTGTCGGGGGTTAACCTTTAGGGAGAGAAGGGGGGGATATGTGGACCGCTATCTTAGGGATTATTGTTGGTTGGATTTTGAGTGAAGGATCAAACCTCTTTTGGAAAAGACGATCTGAGAAAAAGCAAATTAGATCGACTCGGTTTCTGATTAAAGCCGAGATAGACCAAAATATTGGAGAGCTTCGTCGGTATTGGGATGCCGTGAAGCCATACGATGAGCATGCAACTGAGATTGAGGAAATAAAAAGGTCCTTAAAAAGAATGAGGAAGTTTCCTTTGCCGAAAATAAGCCACAAACTATGGGAAAGTCAAATGCCGCATTTAACCTTAGCGCTGGCAGAGGATGAGATTAAGGGAATCATTAAAATAAACGAAAGCCTGGACCGTGTTAAATCCGTACACTCCGAATTATCAAGTATTGATTTCGGCTCCGGGAAACACGGCGACGGTGCGAGTGAGATGAGCTCGCATACCAAGTTCTTGAAAATAGTCTTAGATGCGCTTCAATGGGATAATCCAATACAGCGTATCTAGAAAAGAGATTAGCAGGGAAAGATTAGGTCGGTTTAGAATGGAGGGATAATGGAAAACTATCACCAGGGCATTAGCAGATTGACCTCCAAGACATTATAACTTATAATCCAAAAACCATTCAGCAGATTGAAAGGGCTTTTAAGAAAGCCCTGAGATATTCATCTCTAAGTAGTTGAATTTCCTCATGAGCCACCGTAGCTCAGTTGGTAGAGCACCTCACTCGTAATGAGGATGTCTGCGGTTCGACTCCGCACGGTGGCTCCATTAAAATCAATTAGTTACACAGATTCCCATTCTTCTTTTTCTGAAAGACCCCCAATAGATTCTATTCCCTTTTAAAACGACCCCATCAAGCCTCTCTCGAGTCCTGATTGATAAGAAAAATTTGATAATTGGCCACAGACCAGTCTTCGCACAAGGCTTCGGCGCGGCAGGCTGACACTCCAGTGGAATCAGCCTAGTATTCCACGGGGCAGGCGGACATTACCTCTCACCCCAGTACGATGGTTTCCACCTACAGGGCAGGCAGAGCACACAGTCACAGAGTTATATTGAACTTTGGGGTAAGAGGATTTGCTTAAAGGCGCACTTCTAGGAGGCCGGAAACATCCGGAACAATATTTACCACAGACCCACGCGGACCCACACGGAAATGGAAGAGTCATTATTAAGAATTCCCGCATAGCGGGTTTCAATCCCTTGCGAAAGGATTGAACCAGGAAGAAGGGTTCCAGGAAATAATAAACAAATTTTCTATTTCTTGAAGCCCTTCTCCCTAGGATTCTTAGCAATTCTTTCTAACATCTTCCCTCTCGTTTGAAATTTTTCTTTAACAGTCTTTATCTGTCTGTGGCCGTCTGTGCCTGTCCCGCCATAGCTTATAGCGACGGCGGATTCGTCTAGTGAGCGCAGCGAACGGGCGGCTAATAATAGAACATGGCTCATAGGCAAAGGGATTGACATGATGATTGTTCAAAGATTAACCTATAGATCAAGGTCAATCACGATGTTGGAGGAGAACATGAGTCTCTGCAGTATCAGTGTTCAATGTTATGAGACCTTTGAAAAAAAGCCCCTTTTGCCCAATCTTCCGCCGTCGCTCATTCGACGGACTCAGGGCTATGGCAGGACAAGCGGCGTCAGGCTCAAATTCTAATCCTCGAAATACTCAAGGTATGGATGCCTGTCCCGATGGTGATCGGGAGGGTTAGAATTTTCGCCTTCCTTGACCTTGAATAAAATTGAGCATTTTTCAAAGGTCTCGTTATGAGGTGAGTTATGTCAAAGCCTAAGACAACCGTATGTATCTGTCAGCTTCTCATAGGACTAACACTTCATATGGGGTGCAACATGGGCGACACAAACGCTTCTGATAACACAACTTCCTCATCATATTTCTCAGAGCGGAAACGCATGGTTGAATACCAGATACGAGCGCGAGGAATTGACGACAAGAAGGTGATCGATGCTTTTATTAGGGTTGAGCGTCACCGGTTTGTTCCGGATAGATATATTCCCCATGCCTATGAAGATCGTCCCCTGCCTATAGGAGAAGGGCAGACCATATCTCAACCCTATATCGTTGCCTTTATGACACATGTCCTGAGTCTATCAAGGAGCGACAAGGTGCTGGAGATAGGGACCGGTTCAGGGTATCAAGCCGCTATTTTAGGCGAATTATGTGACCATGTATTTACAGTCGAAGTCATTCCATCATTAGGCTGGAAAGCGAAA
This sequence comes from uncultured Desulfobacteraceae bacterium, assembly GCA_964520425.1. GTDB lineage: Bacteria > Desulfobacterota > DSM-4660 > Desulfatiglandales > HGW-15 > JAFGFY01. The sequence goes on along the minus strand of CAZFMX010000038.1, from coordinate 8,066 downwards.
GGCCTGTTAAATGAGTTGGGCTACGAAAATGTGAAGTTAAAGATTGGCGATGGTTATGAAGGCTGGGAAAAATACGCCCCATATGATGCAATCATTGTAACCTGTGCTCCGACACATGTTCCCGAGCCTCTCAAGGAACAGTTGAAAGAGGGAGGAAGGATGATTATTCCGGTGGGTGAGGTATACGATCAAACGCTGGTTTTGTTTAGGAAAAAAGGGGACAGGTTAAAAGAAGAAAAGAGACTTGCCGTGAGGTTCGTGCCCATGGTCAATGAAACGGGAGAAATATACTGATATATTAAGCGAAGGTTTCAGGAAAGACGTATGAAGAAGAAACGAAAACAAAGATCGATTAAGCCGTTTCACAGAAACGTGGCCCTGGTTCTAGTTGTATTATTGATAGTGGGAGGTGTCTACCTAGTTAGCCATGGCATAAATAATCAGCGAGTTACCTTTTCAGATGAAGGCCGGGAATGGTACGACTATGAAATCGTAAACACATATCCACATGACCCCTCAGCCTTCACTCAGGGATTGATCTATCGCGATGGGTATTTGTTTGAGAGTACTGGTCTCTATGGGGGCTCCAGCCTAAGAAAAGTGCGCTTGAAAACTGGCGAAATCGTTCAGAGCAAGATGATTCACTCAGAGTATTTTGGGGAGGGACTCACGGACTGGGGAGACCGGCTGGTGCAACTCACGTGGAAGTCCAACACAGGCTTTGTCTACGATGCCCTGACATTCGAATTGAAGAAGACCTTCAGATATTCGGGTGAGGGCTGGGGCCTGACCCGCGATAATGACCGACTTATTATGAGTGACGGAACGTCGAGTCTCCGGTTTTTGGATCCGGAAACAATGAGAGAAACAGGGCGTCTGGAGGTCACGGACAACGGACTTCCGGTATCCATGTTAAACGAACTCGAAATGGTGAAAGGGCAGATCTTTGCCAACGTCTATTACACTTACGAGATCGTGATTATCTCGCCACAGTCCGGTCATGTGATTGGGCGGATCTCTCTTGTCGGTCTTACTGAGAAATTCAAGATGAGCAAGGAAGTCAATGTCCTGAACGGTATTGCCTATGACCCTGAGGGAGACAGACTCTTTGTCACAGGAAAACGTTGGCCCAAGCTGTTCGAAATCAGACTCAAGGAGACGGAATAGGGACTTCAAGAAGAGGAATTCATGGTTTGAGCTTGAAGGGAGATTTGGAGACTCCTGAATTTATGACCCACTAGATTTATTCCTAGCAATCATAGACTTACAATCTGAAAGGCGTTCATGTTTTGGGCATGTTCCATGAATTAACACTGGCAGTTACAGTCTCCAGGCATATCCGATTTTGGTGAAGAATGTACGGTTAGTTTGTATCAGGCTGTTGTCAAGCCTGCCCAGTTCATCAGTGTAATCACGGTTCCTATAATTATCAGAATAACCAAGGTAGAACACAGTTTGGGGATTGATCTGGTATGAGAAAAGGAGCTGGGAATATAGATTTCTGGTTTTTGCGTCGAAATCCTCTCTTTTTTCTTCAAGGTAGTTATCAAGGTTACGGCTATAATCCACATGCTGGAGATTGAGCCGAAGAAAAGTCCGGCGGTTGAAATGGTAGGTGAGTCGTGCATTACTGACATTGGCATCATAGAGTTTTATCGAATTAACGGCCATTCTTTGGAATTTGTGATCCACAGTAAGTGTAAAATGGCGACCAACCTTCTGTTCAACCATAGCACTTACTGTATATTGCTTTCCAGGCCTTGAATTGTCATAGTCAATCTGATCTCCCGCATTTATTTCAAAATTTAAAGTTGTTGATCCGTTTGGTCTTATACCGCCCCACACGAAGAATACATCTGCATCGTATTCCTTTCCATTATAGCCCTCTTTTCCTGATGCACTGTATATCCCGAAAGAGGATTCAAGAGGCCCGTTGTAAAAAAGCTGAGACCCATATACCTCATACAATGTGTTTCCCAGACTGTCTCTCCTCATTTCATGACCTGCATATAGGGCTATCAAATTATACCAGTGACCCGGTCCCTGACGCCATAGGTACTCTCCTCCTATTTCATTGTAATCATACCCCGCCCGGGTCATAAAGCCCATATCCGCCCGAAAATCCGGATCGACTTCTTCATATCGTCCAAAAACAGAATATTTATCAGTATGGTGATTATAACTGACTCTATATGCCGAACCGCTGAAATCCTCATATGGCTGATCAAATTCTTCGACAATATCTTGGGGGTATGCGGAATTTGAAGCAACAGCCTGGAAGCTGAATCGATCCTTCGGGGTAAATTTCAGATCCCCATCAATACTCACGAGACGATTATGATATTCATCTGCTTCACGGTCAGTGACTGTTGCTCCAATGAAAGAGGACTCTCCTACATCATATTTATAGCGTAAGACAGACCCGAGGCTCTTGGTAGATAGGGTGGTATTGTTTCCTCCCTCTGATCCGGGGAAGACGAGAGGCGTAACCCTGTCATGCGCGGAGAAAAACCCCAGGGTATGTTTTCCCTCTTTTCCGGTGACCTTAATCCCCCACTCTGGTTCCGCGAGTGTTCTTGTATGAACAAGATTAAAAAGGCCTCTGAAAATCTCGGCCCCCTCAAGGAAAAACGGCCTCTTTTCCGAATAATACAGGGGAAATTTAGTGTTGATGTCTATCTGCGCCGCGTCAACCTCAACATGCGAAAAGTCGGGGTTTAGCGTTGCGCTCAGCATCATATTCGGTGTGATGCCCCACCGTGCCGTGATGCCGGGTTCTATGTTACGGTCTTTCTCCTTAAAGGAACCGGAGGTGATATCTTCACGTTCCTGTGTGACCAGTGCGGAAAAAGTCGGATCCAGTTCAAGATTCTTCCCCGGTTTAACTTCCTTAAACCCGACAAGCTTCAGGGCCTGACACATATAGCAGTTGTTACTGCGGTCTCTCGGGAAAGCGCCAATATGATGGCGCACAGTTCGCGGGTAACTCCGTACGACATCGAATCCCCAAATCTGGTCATCCCGGGAGTTCTGAAAGGGAAGTGAGCTGAAGGGGATAGCCATTTCAACTATATATCCTTCTGGGGTTATACGGCCGTCTGAATCCCAGATGACATCATATTCTCCACTGCCAGTGGGAGTTTCAATCAAATCGTACTGGATTCCCAATGGATTGCACATAAAATCATATGTCCGCTGCTGGTCGTTAAATGTATCGAAAAGAATCAGCACCCAGTCGTCACTGCTGATTTTATCTCTTTCCGAAATATGAGCACGAATCTTCGATGGATTGGGGTCATAGGCAATGATCGCGACATATAGATTTTCTTTGTCATAGGCGAGACGGGCTTCGGTCTTAACAGGTGCAGGGATATTTTCACCGGGACGAACTTCGATATTCGCATCGACTTTGATTGCTTTCTGCCAGGCTTCCTCATCCAGTATAGCGTCGATTTGAACAGCAGTTTCTATCAGAGGAACGCGGAAAGGAACCTCTCCCGCTTTCATGGCAATGCCGTCATCAGGAAACACCTTTTGCGCCAGTGCGATTAAAAAGATTGTTGTAAGCGTAAAAATAATTTTCGAGATATCTTTTCTTACTGAATAGATATTGAAGAATCGAGATGAAGGAGTGGACTGATTGTTTTTGCTAAAAGATTTTATGTTCATGTTTTTCAATTCCCAACCCATTTTTCGCGATATTACAGGCTTAAACGCGGGATAATTGTACTGTCTCTTTAATACACGACTTTTTAAAAAAGGTTACATATGAAAATGAAACAACACCTATTCATAGAAAGCATCATCTGCTTCACCTCATTCATAAACCAATCAAATCGCCATTCTGGCTCCTTGCAATAAAACATGACAAACGATGGGCACTTAAGATCCATAATCGATGGCCATAGCGTATATTAAATGGGTCACAAGGAGGTATTTTATCAAATCTGTTGTTGAGTCTTTCTACCAAACCGATAGGGTTGAACAAAAGGTTATGTGGAGAGAAGAAATAAGTATTCTACATCATTGATCCAAATCTGTAAACAGTTAATCAAGCACAGGCCGGAATGGCTCTTTTGAGCATAGTCCGAATGAGCTGTATATTACACTTGTTTCTTTCGCCCGGAAGAGCCTTGGCTTTCATTTTTTAGATTTTCCCGAGGGCTTTGAGAACCTTGTCGGGAGTCACTGGATAATCCAGCACCCATTTCCCGGTCGCATTAAAAATAGCCGACGAGGTGATCGCAGACATAGCGGCACCGATATTCTCCCCGATTCCAAACGCGCCATAGGTGCCGTATCCCAGGTGGGTCTCGACTAGATGGCAGTCGACGGTCGGGTAGTCGTTCATCGTTCCGAGATGGTAGTTGACATGGTCGAAATTCAATCCGACACCGGTTTTCGGGCAATAGATTTTTTCTTCAGTCGCGCTTCTCCCCAAACCCATAATGGCGCCGCCATACTGTTGTGCTTCTGCTCCGCGACGGTTGAACAGGTGCCCGATATCGTTAGCACAAACCACATCCGTCAGGAAGACCATTCCGGTTTCGGTATCCACCTCGACCTCTATGAAGTGGGCCTGCCTGCCCATTACATATGTCTCTCCCCCCATCATCCCATTCGACATCATATCCATGGGAGAACCGACATCCGGATGCGCGATGATAGGATTCGTGAACATAAAGCCGCCCACCACCTGGTCGATGGGGATCCTGTTTTCTGGATTGGCCTTCTCGAAAACATAGCTGTCTTTGATATCGAGGTCCGCGGGATCTTTTCCCTGGAATGACTTGGGATCTCCACCCATCATAGCAAACATGAATACCGACATCTGCCCCTGCACCCGCGACGCCGCTTTCTCCAGGATTTTCTGCTTAAGTTCCCGGGCGGCGGTGACCAACTGAACGGTGGCGTTGACGGTGCCACTGGAACCGGCGGGCTGAGCCAGGCAATAAGCACTGTTGTCCGAATGCTGTTCCTGAATAAGCACATCTTCGTACTTCACACCCAGTTCGGCGGCCACGCAATGGCGATAGGCGGATTCGGTATCGACTCCCATGTCGCATCGGAGTCCGATAATGGTGACCTTTCCGTCACGCAGCATCAGGCAAGCATAGGAACTGCTGACAAATGACATGGCTCCTCGGCCCCAATGCCATGCGTTGACGGATGTGAATCCCATGCCGTGCATCCGTCCGTTTTTGAGTCGTTTTGTACCGGGGGCATGCCGCTTGCGTTCCCAGTCGATGGCCGCCTTTCCCTTTTCAATGACTTCCTTGAGACTGTGCCTCTGGGGAAACCCGTTCTCCTTTTGATATTGCGTGATCCAGTCCCAATCGTGTCCTTGACAGCCGTCGTTGATCAGTGCGACTTCGGTGGGATCCAGTCCGAATTCGCCCGCGACCAGATCGAACATGACATTATGGGGGACGCAGGAAGCCGCTCCGTGACGAAAGCACGCCTGGTGCCCCTTGTTGGTAAACGCCCATGTTTGGGTGCCCCGAATATTGGGTATTTTCGTACATTCATAAGTCTTGTCAACAGCGGGATTGCGCAATCCAATCATATGCCAGTGGTAGGCGGTAATGGTTCCTTCTTTTTTTGCGCCGACTTTGCAAGTATAGGTTCCGGCTTCATCGCCGCCGCAATAGAAACTGCTCTCGTCGTATAAAAGCTTGACCGGCCTGCCGCTGGTCCTCTTAGCCAATATCACGGCGAGTTTAATGAAGAGATCGGAATAGGCCAGCCAGGCAAGCCCCCCGAACCATGAACCCTGGTAGGGAAACCTGACGGTGATCTTCGACCAATGTGTAATAGCTGCGGAAGGATTTTCCTGACTAGAGCCGGGTTCCCCTCTCATGAAGGGCATTCCTGCGGCAGGCCCGTTCATGATCATCCCTGAGGTGCTGAGGTTTCTTTGCGGGTTGACCTGATGATGCACCCACAAATCGAGATAATCGTTTCTCCACAGTGCCACGCATACCATGGCTTCCACACCGGCGGGAGAATTCATCCCCCGGTGGATCTTATACTCTATGATACTGTCCGCTTCGGCGAAACCTTTCTCGACATCACCGATTTCCCTTTCACCCGTCATCACGATATTGGGACCAGATTTCGGTTTTCTGTTGGATGCTCCGAAACCGAAACCAAAACCCATAGGCGTCACTTCCGGCATAATCCTCGGTGCGTCCGGCTTTGAGGATTCCTCCATATCGAGGATGAACGGACGCTCCTCCCATTCTATCTTTATCGCTCTCAAAGCCCGGTCGCACAGTTCCTCGCTGTCGGCGACGACGGCGACACCCATGGGATGCTGGTAGAAATCGCTTATTCCCGGAAGGGTTAAAATACTGTACATACCGCCGGTGTCGGCGCCGACACCCCGGTCGCCTGAAATGTCGTGGTCGTCGAATTTCATAATGTCCCGCACTCCATCGATCTCCTCCGCGCCGGTCGTGTCCATATGCTTGATTTTGGCATGAGCATAGGGAGAGGGAAGTATTTTTGCATAGAGCATACCGGGGAGTTTCACATCCCGTGTATATACCGCCTGTCCCGTCACTCTGTCGAAGGCATCCTGACGACTCGTGTTATTTTTTATTGTTTCGCTGGACTCGGGCACATCCCAGGTCCACGGTCGGCTCTGATCTACCATACTTCACTCCCGGTTGATGAGATTATCCGAAATGCGGATGAATATTGGATGAGATGAGGTGATAAGAATTTATTTTTTGGTAGCGATAACTACATGATGATGAGTAGTGTGTCAATGCAAAAATCGAATGTAGCAGATTGAAAAAGGGATCAAGGAGTCAAGGGTTCAAGGATTCTAGGCGTCTCCGCTCAGAGTCCGAAAGCTTCTTCGGGTATTCTACATTCTTTTTCACTCGATTGAACAGTGTTTCCTCTGGAGAATAACAAAAAGATAGCTATCTCGCCTCTTTCTGGCACCATCATCCATTAATACCATAATACTTCTAGTCCTTTGATCCCTAGAATCCTTGAATCCTTATCATGGATAATCCTCTTGTCTATGAAATGCTTGCCTAGTTCTAATCATGCTCATTGACCAGATGATCCAGATTATTATTGCAAGCCCATGTCTTTGATCTTTTCAGGTGTGAAAACGCCGCGCTTTAATAATTTGCTTGCGAGCTGTTCGCAGAAATCGCAGTCTATACATTCATGATCACAAGAAGTGACTTTTTCGAAGAATCCCGCGGCATCCAGACTGCTGTTATCCAGGTGCATCAAGTTGGACATACCATAGGAATAGAGGTTGCCCGCCATCAGTTCGAGAAGATCGCCATCCCAGGCCTGATGCATATAGGCTTCCAAGGATCTACAAATCATCCGGGTGGAACTGGTTCTTCCCACCAGTTTAAAAAAAGTGGTAATCTCTCCATATCGTCCTAGGTCTTCAGGGCGAATCCATCCTGATTTAAGCAATTGAGCGGGATCGCTTTTCGTTACCTGAATACAATTAAGACTGAAAACATTGTCTTCGCCCCTAGTCCCGTCCGCCCCGGGATTTCTCGATTTGTGGGAGATATAATTGAAGTGAAACTTCCGAAAAGGGCATTTGAACAGACAACCCTCATTGACCATGAGTTTGATCTCTAGGCCTGTTTTTTCTTTGATCTTCTTCAGAAGTCTGAGGTTGCGATTAATGTTTACATCGGGTGTGAAAGCGTCGGCACCTGCCTTTTTGTAAATGATAGCTTTATCCATACAATCTATATCACTCAGAACCGAGGCACAGATCTCCACCTGCGGAAAACGCCTTCGAACTTCCCTGATATACATGGGGTTCGCGATTGTTATGGCCTCCACATCATATTCTTCGAAAACCCGTTTCAGGTAGTCCATGGTATGATTCAAGATACTGTATGAATACCAGTCGCTTCCTTCACAAACCGAGTTCAGGAGCAGATTAACGCGGATCCCTTCCTGATGTATCCTGTTCACGGCATCCGCAAAGTCATCGAACGATTGTTCCGGGGATATCCGACCTGAACCGGCATATTCCTGGGGACCGGAAAGGTATATTTCCCTTATACGAT
>CAZFMX010000037.1:28726-28903 GCA_964520425.1 uncultured Desulfobacteraceae bacterium | reverse complement strand
TAGTCACACTCACTGCCACACCCAATAGCGGCTATCGCGTGGCATCATGGTCCGGTACGAACAACGACGCCTCCGACTCCAATACCAATACCGTCACCATGAATGCCAATAAGACGGTTACGGTCACTTTTGAGGAGATTCCTCCTACTCAATACCAATTGACTGCTTATGTATCAG
>CAZFMX010000037.1:0-28626 GCA_964520425.1 uncultured Desulfobacteraceae bacterium | reverse complement strand
GAGGCAATGGATCGGTCTCACCCACATCAGGCACCTATGATGAAGGTACCGTGGTCACACTGACTGCGACCCCCAACAGTGGGTATCGCGTGGCATCATGGTCCGGAACAAATAACGACGCCTCTGACTCCAATACCAACACCGTCACCATGAACTCCAATAAGACGGTTATAGTCACTTTTGAGCAGATTCCTTCTACTCAATACCAATTGACTGCTTATGTATCAGGAGGCAATGGATCGGTCTCACCCACATCAGGCACCTATGATGAAGGTACCGTGGTTACACTCACGGCTACTCCAAATACGGGATATCAAGTCGCCTCATGGAGTGGCACTGATAATGACAGCTCTGATTCAAATACAAACTCCGTAACTATGGATGCCGATAAGAATGTTGTGGTTACGTTCATAAAATCAGCTCCTATCATAGAAAGATTCACATCTGCACCAGGGGCAATCACCCAAGGTGAATCGACTACTCTTTCATGGAACATCGTCGGTGCAGATTCGGCGACCATCGATAACGGTATTGGATCTGTTGACACATCTGAGGGCTCTATCAGTGTCTCACCCAACGAAACGACAATCTATACTCTGACTGCTGCCAATTCCGGAGGGACTGTGATGGCTTCAGTCTCCGTGACTGTCGAGGAAAGCTCAACTGAAGAGGATGATCACGATAATGATGGAATACCTGATTCAGAGGATCCTGATGACGATAACGATGGATTGTCTGATCTATGGGAGCAAGCCTATGGATTGGATCCATTGGACAGCACCGGAATAAACGGTTCGAATGGAGATTTGGACGGTGACGGCTGGTCAAATCAAGAGGAATATGAAAACCAAACAGACCCAGCGGATAGCACTTCCGTTCCATCATTATCTCTCATCCAGATCGCGGAGAGCATTCCAAAGAACCTTTCTGGAGTCATCGACGATCAACGTGCGCCCAATGATACACCATTCTCCCTTCGTATTGAAGCGTTCAATGGTATTGATATCACAAACAAAAACAGTATCCGATTCACGATAGACGACGGTGGGATAGTTGATTATAGGAGAGACCTTAGCAACACACAGGTTGTCAGAGTGGTCAAACTCACTGAAGATCCAGACACGAACGTCGGCCATCTATGGGTCACCTATTATAAATCATCTGAGCCAAGCTTCTACCCCTATAACACCTATCCCTTTGATACCAGTATCACCATCAAAGTGGACGTCATGGACAGAGAAGGATTTCAGATGGAACAAGCGGTTTTCACCATCGGGATCGAAACGGAGGCGGAACATGAGGTAGCCCAAGAATCGGCTGATATTCCTGACGTCAGTACTATTGATCCTGAGAATCCTGACCTTGGAGGAGTGTATGATACTGGAATTCAGGTCGATAGTGGTGACCTCGAAGGTGCCAGGATCATTTACAATAGTGATGAACCTATAGAGCCGACATTCGATTTTTCTAGTGGAATACCACCTTTGGACGTAGAAGGTATGGATGGCGTGGGTATACCATTGATTCTTCAGCCTCACGCAGCAGTTTTCAGCACTCCTGTAAGAATCTTCATTCCCTGCCCTGGGTATTCGAATGTTAGCGACCTCTGTGTAATGTTTTACAATGGAGAGGAGTGGATTGCAGCATGTGATACGAGCGGAGAAATCCTTCCGGGAGGCGAAGGATGGATGGTACCCGGTTCACGTATAAATCATAATAATGGAGCCCCCTCCACAATCGAAATCCAAGTGTACCACTTCTCCGCTGTTCAGGCCGCAGTGGACGCGACGACTGCGAACTCCATAAATGATGAGACAGAAGACATAGCAGATGAAGGGGAAGACATAGCAGACGAGGTAGAAGACGTGGTAGATGTCGTTGATGATCCGGGAGAAGAAGAATCAACCGATGCTAGTGCTGGCGGTGGTTGTTTTATTGGGACTACGGCACCTGCCTTAAATATGGGGAAGGGAACTTCAGTTTTCTTCCTAATTTGTGCTCTGGCGGCAGTCATTTCTTCAGTAGCAGTTCGAAGGAGGAAGAATGGTTATTTCCGTCAACTAAGGTAGTTTTCGATATATTCCATAATGCGACCCAAAGCTCCTTTGTTCAACTCGACGAATTCTCTGGCGCGCTGGCCCATAGTATCGGAGATCTTTGGGTCGCTCAGTATCTCTTTCATGGTCTCGAAAAGAGCTTCCCCGTCCGCCACACACCTACCCCCGCCAGCTTCTACAATGAGTTGGGACATCTGAACAAAATTATGGGTGTGTGGTCCAAAAAGTACCGGCTTGCCAAAACCGGCTGGTTCCAATAGGTTGTGGCCCCCTATTGGCTCCAAGCTTCCACCGACAAAACTTACTTGCGCAATACCATAGATCCGTTCCAGTTCTCCAAGAGTATCGAGTATCAACACATCACAGGGTCTCCTCTTATGCGGGAGATCTTTTCTCAGAATAGCGCTGAATCCCTTGCCGGAAACTAGTCTCTCAACTTCCCCGGCTCTTTCTATCTCTCTCGGCGCAATGATCAAGCGTAAGGCCGGAAAGGATTTACGAAGTCTTAAAAAGACATCCAAAATGACCTCTTCTTCCCCCCTATGAGTGCTCCCAGCCACCCACAGCGAATCTTCGGGAGAAAAACTCAAAGTGTTCAACCATTGTTTGTGTTCTTTTTCACCCAGGGGCATCCAGTCACGGTCAAATTTGATATTGCCTACAGTCTTCACGCTATCCTTACTAAGCCCTATTTTAAGGAGTCTATCTCTATCCAGATCCGACTGCATCAGACATGATTCAAATAAACTCAAAACCGAGCGAATGAATCTGCGAAAGCACCTATAACGAGTCAGGGTACGCGGAGATATTCGCCCATTTACCAGAATGGCTTTTACACCTCTTTCCTTCAAATGGAATATAAGGCCGGGCCATATATCTGTTTCCACGAGTACAAAGAGTGACGGATTTGTGAAAACAACCATTCTATGAATGGACCACCAAAAATCTATGGGCATTGTAATCAGCTTCTTGACCTCCTCTTTCAATTCATTGCGTGCTATTTCCATTCCCTGGGAGGTCGTCACACTAACCACAATGTCTTTTTCAGGATACTTCCGTTTTAGTGCTCTGATCAGAGGAAGCGAAGAGACAACTTCCCCGACAGAGAGCGCATGGATCCAGATACTTCCCATACTGAGTCGACCGCTCGGAGGAAGTCCTATGCCCAGCCTCTCATGAACTCGCAAGCCCTTTGTAAATGGAATCAAGGGAAGAAACAGAATAATGAGACAGGTCCATAGAAAGTGATACAAAAATAATAGAGGTGTCATCAGTTTTCTCTGTCTTGCTCTAGTGTCGTGTCCCGAAAGATATTTATATAAAATAATGTCTGAAGGCAGATTCATAATGGAGGGGGTACAAGGGTCTCTTTTCAGTACCGCCACCCAAAAGACGCCCAAGCCTGTAACCGCCCCCAAAGAGGACAAGGTTCTGAGGACAGGCACAAAGAATACCCGTCGCTTATGCGAGATGGCTACGTGGGGCTGCTCCATAATCTGCATAAATATGGTGCCGTTCCACGACCTCTGGACAGATGGTGACGAAACTGAAAAGAGACCCTCGTGCCCCCCTATTGCATCTCACAGAATCTGTTCATGATAATGGAAGTTATTTCGGGACACGACACTCGCCTCGATATTTGAAATATTGGAGTGACCTCGACACACCTCTAAGCTCTTAAAGGAAGTTCGATGATAAACTTCGTACCACAAGGCTTATTATCATGTACGCGTATGAAACCGTTGTGATCACTGATTATGGTACTCACGATGGCCAAGCCTAGACCACTTCCCTGTTTCTTTGTAGAAAAATAGGGTTCAAAAAGTCTCATCTTGTGCTCGCGAGGGATTCCCCTTCCGTTGTCAGCGACTTCAATTCTTACCATCTCCTGTTCCTTATCAAAAGAGAGGTCGATCTCGATCACACCGTCTCCATCGATAGCCCCTATGGCATTATCTAGAAGGTTGATCATCACCCTTTTAATCTGTTCTTTATCCACTTTGCATATAGGCACTTCGGTCGAATCATTGAAAACAATTCTCGTATTCTTCTGTGCCTCCTTATAGAGACCTACTGACTCAGTAATGATCTGATTAATGTTGCTGGGTGTAGGATTGGAAGCGGGCATACGCGCGAAGTTAGAAAATTCGTCTACAAGACGCTTCAATTCTTCGACCTGATTGACAATAAGATCCGTGCACTCTTCGAAGACTTTCCCATCCTCTTGAGCAATTCTTTGTCCATATTTTTTTTTAAGCCTCTGTGCAGAGAGTTGTATGGGCGTGAGTGGATTCTTCACTTCATGGGCTATGCGCCTGGCTACCTCGCGCCATGCGGCCATCCGCTGAGCCTTCTCTATCTCACTTAAATCTTCAAAAACAGCGACTAAACCCAGATACTTTCCTCGATCATCACGAAGTACATTGAGAGAGACCAACAGAGTCAATGTCCTGTTTTCAAAAGATAATCTGACTTGGCGTTCCATGAAGCCCCTGCGAAAGAGACTCTTATTTCGCAAAAATTTATTGATCATCTTGACATACTCCGAACCCACGACATTCTTGTAATGCTTTCCGATCATGTCCTCTGCCTTAATGTCAAGCATCCGCTCTGCCGATTTATTGATGGTAAGGATTCGTCCGCTGGTGTCCGCAGAGATCACACCTGCAGCCACATTTGCCAGGACGATTTCCATATAGAGTCTTCTCTGTTCTATTTCAATATTGCTTTTCAGTAATTCCTCGTAAGTTAGCTCCAGTTGTGTTTTGCTGTTCTTGAGGTCCAAGGTCATTCTATTGAATGAATTAACCAAAACACCTATTTCATCCTCTGCTTCAAGGTCTACGAAAAAGTCATAGTCCCCCGCTGCAACCCGTTTCGTTCCTTCGGCAAGTTCTTGAATGGGAACGGTAATGCCTTTCGCGAGAAAGAACCCGAACCATACCGAAGAAAAAATGATAAGAAGTGTCACAATGGAGAGCCAAATCAGATATTCTATCTTGACCGGCTGTTCCAACATCATGTTCTGCTCATATTCCTCCAAACCTCTGGAGATGGCATCTAACCGGTTATCAAAAGCCCTTGGAACAAACTCCGAAAGAACGATCAGATTGACCACGGCCTTTGACTCGGTTCTTGAGAAGACCGGAACAATACCGCTTACCAGGTCACCATGGTCCGCAGACTGAATATCAATTTCATCCGTTCCTTCTTCAAAGCATTTTCTCAAAACATCCACATTAGGATCCTTGAACGGACTCAAGTCAATGCTATTGTCCTGAGCAACCACCCTCAAATCCATTCCTTGGGAAAAGACCTTTATGGAGGCCAGTCGATGCTGTTCCAACCGTTTATCATTGACGAGTCTTTCAAGTTCATCGTCTTTCGCGCGGGGTGTGTACTCACGGTATGTAATCAGACGACCCAGATAATTTCCGTAGGAAAGAAGATCATCGGTTATCCGGTTGTAGTAGTCTTTTCCTACATCCAACGAAGTCCTGAGTGACTTCTCTACCGGGAGTCTATACCAATATTCGATTGAGGATGAGATAAACTGCACAGAGAAAAAAAACAGGATCATGGTAGGAAGAAGAGACAGTATAATAAAAGCAAAAACCAGTTTCGTCCTAAGTCTTGCACCCATGATATTCTTTCTTCTCTCAAACAACAACTTGACCAGGTTTCTAATGGTCAGAAAGAACAAGAGTAGGAGCAAAATCACGTTGATATTAATGAGGACAAGAAAAAGGATGTTGTTGGAAACAGAAAGGCCGAGGCGCAGATCGAAGACCCTTGTGCCGAGGTAGGTTAGAATGGGGATAATGACAGCAAGGGCAAAGATGGTGCCCGTTTCCCTACGACGTCTTTTTTGATCTTGTTTCTGTACCTCTAGATATTTTTGCATGCCCGCTTAATACCTAAAATCAATTGCATGCCAACCTGTTTCAAAGTCCCACAAGGAGAGGAAAAAAAGTACATATTGTAGATTAAAAGGAAGCCTTATCTTATCTAGTTCAGCCATGACTTTGAGTTGGTAGTCATCACCCTCACGCAGCCTGTCAATCGGCGTAACCCTCAGAGCTACTACATCGGACATGAGTCTCTTTGCTTCATCAAAGTCTTTGACGGTGATCGTCTGATTCTTACGTTCGTATAATCTGACCTCATAGATTTCCTTGAGATTATCATACTTTATACTGTGTCTGAACTCTATATCCGCGATTCTCTTGTCCAGCCAAAGGCCTCTTTTTTCATTGAGTTTCACAAAGAAGGTGAAGGTTACCTCTATCCCTTTCTCAATGGCCTCATTCATTTCTGTGGTAAAACAGTCTTCAACAGTAAAATGCACCTGGAGATAGTCTTGCTCATTTGTAAGGACGATATCAGTAAGATAGGCATCCTTCGCCCAACCAGGAACAGCCCATTGTATGACTATGAGACTGAAAATGATCAGTAATATCTTCCTTTTATTCTCCACTCATGAACCTCTTCCGTAAAAGGCCAGCTTGACTCAACAGAATCCTTCCACTCGGGATATCGTCTTAGAAGCAGAAACATAGAGAGACCTGCCGATATGTCAACGCGCTTCTTCCCACACTGAGGTATCAGGAGCCGCGAAGGTATCTAAGTCTTCTGCAACATCGTCAATTTTCTTGGTAAATGGTCGATTCTATGCTGAAATATCATAGCCAAAAGGGATCTAAATTGCAATATCAATCGATCCACAGGTAAGAATTGACGTCTCTAAGAGATATGGAGAGGGTATTCTCTCTATTCTAAGATGAGAATCAATAGGCTGATGACACAACTCCGAATCCGACCTGCCGAGGAAGTAGAATAGGAGAGAATACATGAGGTTTTTGAAGACTGAAAATCCCTAAAAGAATGATATCAGGGATAGGAAGGATTCTTTGTGATCAGGCTGGGACTGGTTCGATGGAACCAAACACCGGTATCTTTACGCTGGTCTGTTTGCATTCATCCGGATTCTTGAAGGTCACCATCTCCCAATGTTCCTTCTTGTCCATCAATCTTTTCAACATGAGCTGGTTCAGATAATGACCTGATTTCTGGACTTCAAAATGTCCGATAATCGGGAAACCGAGAATGGCGAGGTCTCCAATAAAGTCTAGAATCTTGTGCCTTACAAACTCATCCACATATCTCAGCCCGTCCTCATTAATGATTCGAAAATCATCAATGATGATGGCGTTATCGAGAGACCCGCCCTTTGCCAGCCCGTTCTCTCGCAATACTCGAACATCTTTCAGAAAGCCGAAAGTACGTGCTCGACTGATTTCACTAATGAAATCCTTTCCCGAAAAACGCAGTTCATATCTCTGGTTTCTGAGCATCTGATGATCGAAATCGATTGTATAGGTTATTCTAAGCTCTTTTGAGGGGTGTATACATATAGAACGGGTACCATCTTGAAGTTTGAAGGTCTTCTTAATGATCATGAATTGCTTCAAGTCCTTTTGTTCCTTAATACCGACGCTCTTCAAAAGGAAGATAAAAGGAGCTGAACTGCCGTCCATGGATGGTACTTCAGGACCGTCAAGTTCTACCCTTGCGTTGTCGATTCCGAGACCGAAAAAAGCGGCCATAAGGTGCTCAATTGTTGAAATTCTGTGGCCGTTGTTGCCGATGGTCGTAGAGAGCATGGTACCCGTGACATTCCTGGAATGGGCATCAATAACCGGTTGACCTATGAGGTCCTTCCGTATAAATTTGATTCCCGTATCGGAAGGGGCTGGTTTGATGGTAACCTTGACCTTTTCCCCCGTATGAAGGCCTATTCCTGTACAACTCACTTCATCTCTCAACGTTCGCTGTCTATAATCCACACTCAACTCCTTCATCAGATCGATCAAAAATTGGTTTATCTATTAACCATTTAGCAAACAATATGCCAAAACGAGACTGACACACCATTCATGGCTCAAAGTATCCTTAACTCATTGATACAACTAGCCTAATTATCCACATGACCTAGATATCCTACACCTACGACCCTCTCAATATCTATCAAAAAGTGTGGCAAGAATGCCACATTATTCATGTAAAAAGGCAACACATTAAAGGATTTCTATTGTCTTAGAAACTGATTCAATATATGATGTTAACCGGCTTTTGTTATTGAAGGTTTTATGAATCCGGCGTCAACTTTTCATATAGAATCGAAGCATATGAACCATCATGATGAGCAGAGAGGACTCATCTGGTTAATAAATACGAAAAATCAAGAAATATTTCCGCACACGAAGAGAATACTGATGTTTAACAGAGGTGTAACCTTATAGCATAACATAAGCATTAGGGATGAACCGTAGAGAAATGCTGAACTGTAGATCGAAACGTCCCTCGAACGGACATGAAACTTCGTAAAAAAAACCAATTATGTTCATGAGTTACAGATCCTTAACAAAGCTCCTCTTCGTGCTAAGTCTGGTTTCCCTTCTTGGCTGTTACGCAGCCCTTAAGAGAGAAGCCTCCTATCCTGGGGAAGCCCTCGCCAGAGTCCGTTTCTTCTATCCTAAATTCCAGGATGACATGGATTTCGCCTCTCTTGCCCATAGCATCAGGAACAACCTGGAGTATCTGAATAGACTTGACCCGGAGTCTCTCTTTTCATATGGAACACACAAATTCACCTGCCTCCATGTGCGGAATAGCCAGAAAGCCTTTCTGCAGCTTATTGAAAATAATCCCAATCAAAAAGAGTTGAATAACGAGCTCAAGAAGCGTTTCTGGATCTACAGAGCGACCGGTCGTGCAGGGAATAGAAAGGTCCTCTTCACTGGCTATTATGAGCCCATATATGAAGGGAGCCTCACACATGATTCCGTCTACAAATACCCTATTTATCGGAAACCTGAGGACCTGATACAAATCGATTTGTCTCTGTTCAAAGAAAAATTTGCGGGAGAATCCATTATTGCCAGAATCGAGGGGAAAGAAGTCTTGCCCTATTTTTCCAGAAGACAAATAGAAGAAGATGATGCCCTTGCAGGAAGAGGCCTCGAGATCGCATGGTTGAAGAACCCCCTTGACGTGGCGTTTTTGCATATACAGGGCTCCGGTCGCTTGAGATTGCCAGATGGCAGTACAATCTCAGTGGGGTATGAGGCCGCAAACGGTCGCCCATACCAAAGCATCGGCAGATATTTGGTGGATAGGGGAATGTTGAATCAGAAAGATGTATCTATGCAAAGCATCCGATCTTACTTGACCGAGCATCCGGAAATCCTGGAAGAGGTCTTGAATCACAATCCTTCATACATCTTCTTTCGACATATCGAGAACGGACCCTTTGGGAACATCAATGTGCCGCTAACCGCCGGTAGATCCCTCGCTCTTGATAGCAGGCTCTTTCCAAAAGGGGCCATCTGTTTTGTCTCTTCTGAAAAACCGGTGGTGAATGAGAGTAATAAAATCAGGGAGTGGAGAAGGTTTTCCCGTTTCATGTTAAATCAGGATACGGGAGGAGCCATTAAAGGATCTGGGCGGGCGGATATATTCTGGGGGAGCGGTGCCTATGCCGAATTGGCAGCAGGGCAGATGAAACAGGAAGGAGATCTCTTTGTTCTCATAATGAAACCTGAAAAATAGCCCCTTTCCATCCGGATGAAGGTCTTGTCTGGATCGATACAGTCCTCGACCTCAGTCTAAACCGAACGGCTCAGACCAACTGGCCAAATTCCATAGAATCGCAAAACGATTTTATTAATTAGTGTCCATTCAGAGAGGAGAAATTTTTGGCAAGGTCAAGGAAGATGAGGACTTTAACCACAGGAAGATATTGTAGTCTTTCGAGGATTCAAATCCGAATCTGACACTGAGATCGCGGAAAAAAGCCCTTTCTGGATCGCCACTAAATAGAGAATTTGGAAAAATCGGCAAGGCTAAGAAAAAGGCGGGCCAAATCCTGCAACATCGCCACTCTGTTATCTCTCAACTGGGCATCCTCTGCGAGGATTGCTACTTCATCAAAGAGTTCATCCACGGGTTGCCTCAATCGCGTGATGAGGTTCAGGGCCTCAAAATATGCCATTTGCCCTGACAATCGATGAATGTCACCCTTGAGATCCTCATAGACTTCCCATAATCTCCGCTCACAAGGTTCTCTAATCAAAGAGACATTCACGGCAAGGGGTTTGTCCTGCTTTTTCAAAATGTTCGTGATTCTCTTAAACGTCAATGCCAGAGTTTCAAATTCTTCGGACTCTGTCATGAATCTCCTGAGTTGATCAATCCTGGAACGAAGCTGATGAATACGGTCGAAACTTGCGGATAAAACCGCATCGATCAGATCAGATTCATAACCTGACCTCAAAGCCATACTCTTATATCTCTCCCTAAAGAAACCGGACACATTCTGAGCGACGGAATCCTCATCAAACTCAACCTCTTGACGTAGATTTGCTAGAGATATTACGACAAGCTCCTTCAAAGAGATGTCCCATTGCATCTCCTCAATGATTCGAATGATGGCCAGCGCGTGTCTGCGGAGGGCAAAAGGATCGGCTGCTCCTGTAGGTTCCAAACCAATCGCAAAGAATCCTGATATGGTATCCATTCGGTCTGCAATACCGACGATGCACCCCACCGGTGACGTGGGCAGTTTGTCACCTGCCCGGAGGGGGAGATAGTGTTCATGTATGGCAAGACTGACTTCTTCTGAATAACCATCCAATCGAGCATATTCTCGCCCCATTACCCCTTGAAGGACGGGGAATTCTCCCACCATCTCGGTCACTAGATCACACTTGCAGAGCTTCGCTGCGCACCTTACATCGTCGATCTTTTGCGGCAGGATTCGCTCAGCCAGATATTCGGCCAGACGGATACAACGTTGAATTTTTGCGTAGGAAGTCCCCAGCCGGGCCTGATAGATCACATCCTTTAGATCCTCCAGTCTATCCTCAAGAGGCCTTTTCCTGTCCTCCTTGAAGAAGAAATCCGCATCCGACAATCTGGCTGCTAAGACCCTTTCGTGTCCCTTACGAACGACGGTTTCATCCCGGGTCAAGGTATTATTCACAGCGACAAAATGAGGCAGTAGTCGCCCGACTGAATCTCGAAGAGCAAAGTACTTCTGATGTTTCTTCATGGCTGTAATCAACACGGGTTCAGGAAGGCTAAGAAAAGTATGATCAAACCCGCCACAGACGGCCGATGGGAACTCTACCAAGTTGGTCACTGTAGAAAGCAATTCAGTATCCATAGTCGGCGTTCCTGATACAGTCTCTGCTGCACGGATAACGGAACCCATCACTTCCTTTTCCCGCTCTTCCATGTCAATGATGACGAAGTTCTTCTTCATCTTTCGAAGGTAATCTTCAAGACCAAAAATATCCAGGGTTTTCGGGCCCATAAATCTATGGCCTCTGGATGTATTGCTACTTTTTACTCCCCCTACCTCAAAAGGGATCACCTGACTATCCAATAGAGCGAGAATCCAGTGAATGGGTCGGACAAAAGAGAATCCTACATCTCCCCAACGCATAGATTTTGGCCAAGGCACGCTCTTGACGAGACCGGGGATCACTTCGGAAAGGATATGACTGGTGGGGCTGCCCAATACTTTCTTCTCAATACTGACATACTCGCCTCTTGGCGTCTCCACGAACTTGAACGCATCTACCGAGACACCTTGTTTCTCAGCAAAGCCGATAGCGGCCTTCGTCGGATTTCCTTCCTTGTCAAAGGCGGCTTTCTTAGGAGGTCCGGTTACCTCCTGGACGATGTCTTTCTGTTTGTCTGCAATAGATCTGCCGATTAAAACCAGTCGCCGAGGGGTGCCGTAGACCTCTAGGGGCTCCTCGACTAGGATTCGCTCGTCTCTTAATTGAGACTCCATAATTCTCTTTAGAGCCCTTAATCCATTTCCTAGATAGTCTGAGGGGATCTCTTCGGTTCCTATTTCCAATAGTAATTCAGCAGTCATAAACCCTCTCGCTACATGTTACCGCTTCCTCTATACTCGGGCATTTGCCAATAGGGGGTATCCCATCTCCTCCCTCTGGCTAAGGTAGTTCTTGGATACTGTGCGGGCCAGATTTCGAATACGCTCGATATACTTTGTCCTTTCCGTGACGCTGATGGCCCCCCTCGCCTCCATCATATTGAAAACATGTGAGCACTTGAGGCAATAGTCATATGCGGGCAGTACGAGTCCCTTTTCACTTATTCTGATGGATTCCTGCTCATACATGTCAAACATCATCAGAAGCATTTCCACATCGGCAATCTCGAAGCAGTATACAGAGAATTCCCATTCGCCTTTCTTATGAATATCCCCGTAGGTGAGTGTCTCATTCCACATAAGATCAAAAACGTTCTCTTTTCTCTGTAGATACATGGCGATTCTTTCCAGGCCATATGTGAGTTCTACTGAGATAGGGTCCAACCGGATACTGCCGGCTTGTTGAAAATAGGTGAACTGTGTGATCTCCATGCCATCCAACCAGACTTCCCAGCCGAGGCCCGAAGCTCCAAGGGTGGGGGATTCCCAGTCATCCTCCACGAATCGGATATCATGATCCAGTGGATCGATTCCAAGGGCCCTCAGACTTTCCAGGTAGATCTCCTGAATATCGATAGGGGAAGGTTTCATGACCACCTGGTACTGATAATAGTGTCCAAGGCGATTGGGATTTTCCCCATATCTCCCGTCAGTGGGACGTCTGGAAGGCTCTACATAGGCTACGGACCAGGGCTCCGGTCCCAGGGCCCTCAAGAGGGTGGCCGGATGAAAGGTCCCTGCCCCCACTTCCAGGTCATAGGGTTGCTGAACCACACAACCCTTGATTGCCCAAAACCTCTCCAAAGTCATTATGAGTTCCTGAAAGGTCATCAACGCCTCCTAGACTCGCGCAGGATTTCACCCGAACGAAAAAATCCCCTTCTGAGGGGATGAGTGAGAAACTATCACCTGATCTGTTTGATGTCAAGGAACATGAGTTATCGGGGCGATTTGGCTTTCTAAGTTTCACATCGCGCTATACCAAAAAAATCTCTTGCATCCTGTAACAGATAGCTTCTATACTCTTATTTCCAGTTACACCTTATCGCCCAACCCGAACTTCACAATCGCGCTGAGGCAGGTGAAGGATAGACTGATGGGAAGACGAATCTTTGATCAGCACCTATTCGGTGGTTTTGTGAGTTAGAAGAGACACCGACTGCTGACCAGGGGCAGGAAGCAGGCAATACACATGGGAATTATTGAAGTCGACTTGTTTTCAGATGATGTGGATTCTCTCGATCATCCGGAGGTTGTCAAATTCAAAAGGCTGTTAGAGGAAGTGGCAGATGAGTATCAATGCCATCTCATATCATTCGAAATAGAACGCGGCACGGTTCTATTCTCATTTGGCGATGATGCCCTTGATGCAAAGATTGTTCGGTTATTGCAGAATGATTCGACTTGACGATATGGGGGCTCCCTTTTTTTAGAGGTCGACCCATCCTCCCTAGCAAGCTACTGCGGAGGACAGGCAGCTATGCTATAGGGTGAAAGGCGCGTCTGAAAAAATCCAGTATCAATATTATGTCAAATAACAAACGGTTTTTGGCCCTCTTGGGAGATGATATTCTCTGTGCAGCTTAAGGACAGGCCTGATCTCTTGGATGTGTTCATCCGCAAGTTCTAACAGCATTAAGGATCGGAAAGGTCTGGTCTGCATCCACTGGATCATTTTTACTACTTGGGGGCTGATTCCGGGAGTCACGGCAGTCTCCTCTTGACATTTCAGGCAGGCGACCCCACCCTTATCCCTTTTAAATACTGCCCTTCCCTCCCCTTTATAAATCCTTCCACAAGTACAACATCTCTCAAGATTAATCCCATAACCCCCGAGGGTCATGGCCCGAACTTCGAAAAGCACGACTATGGTCTCTGCTCGCTCTCCTCTGGAAAGGGCATCCAATGATTCCCGAAGCAACTCAAACATCTTCCGGTCACCCATCCCCCAAGGGAACAAGATCTCTGTGAGTTCAATCATGTAACTCGCATATGAGAGGCTTGTGAATTCCGACCTTATTCCAGGGAAGGCGTTGATGAGTTTACCGGAATTCAGAAGATAGAGGTCTCCACTTCTTTTCAATGAGAACTGCAAATCCACGAGGCAGAAGGCGTCAAAGCAGTTTGCGAAGCGTTTGCGACTGTTGCGAGCTCCCTTAGCAATACCCTTTATTCGACCTTTATCCGGGCAGAGAAAAGTCACAAGGAGGTCTGTTTCACCCAATTCCTTTGTGCGCATGATAATCGAACGTGAAGTGTAGGTCTCCATGAAGAGTAAGGCTTCTCCCGCAGAGTGTGAGGCCTCAGAAGGCCCATTGAAGGGGACTCAATGGACAAAGGCTTTTCAACCTTTCCATTTCTCGCCGGAAACGGTGGAACCTTTCCGGCTCCACAGCCAGAGGCGGTGGATTTGGTTCCCAACTAAAAGCGTGTCGATTTGATCTGGGGGATGAGGTGTTTCTGACACTGGTCTAGAAAGTATTCATCCGTCATTCCTGCAATAAAATCACGAACGATTTCAGCCGGGGATGTCTGTTCTCTGTATTCTGACGCCATCCCTTCCAAATACTCCCTTTGGACATCAGAATCCTCGTTTCCTTTCCGCAGATCATCCATATATTTCTCAAACAACATTTCAAACATCCGTTTGATTTTGGGGGTCTGCTCTTTGACTTTTTCACTCATGTAGATACGGTCCTGGTTAAACCGCTTCAATCCTTTGAGCGCTTCTCCCACCTCCTGGCTGAAGCAGGTATAGGATTTATCCAGACTATGGTTCACCAGGTCTTCAACCAGCGTATAGACAATGGTCCCATTCGTGTCCCCCAAAATGCGACACGAATCTTTGGGCAACTCACTCCTGTCGATTAATCCAACCCTGATGGCATCCTCGATATCCCTCCCGATATAACTGATGGTATCGGCCATTCTCACAACACAACCCTCCAAACTCATAGGGAGAATATCGATAGAGGGCATCCTTTCCTTTTCCCTCATTTCCGTATCAAATGTCTGGAAGTCCTTATTTGTCTTAGGAGTAAGGGCCTGATTGTGGACTTCTCCGTCATGACACAAGATCCCATCAAGCACCTGAAGGGTAAGGTTCCACCCCTTTCCTTTTCTTTCTATCTTTTCCAGAAATCTGACACTCTGCACATTATGGAAAAAAGGACCTAAACCATGAGTTTTAGATAGTTCGGTGAGGAACCTTTCGCCGTCATGACCGAACGGGGTATGTCCAATATCATGAGCAAGGGCAATGGCCTCAATAAGATCTTCGTTGAGTCTAAGTATTCGCCCTATGGTCCGGGCTATCTTGGAGACCAGTTGAACGTGGAGGACACGATGAGTGATATGATCGTTCTTAATGAGATAAAAGACCTGAGTCTTATCAATATATCGAGAATATGCTAGGGAGTGCAGGATTCGGTCCGCGTCCAGGGAGAAATTCTGTCTATGCCCCATAAGAATGCTGTCTTCCTCTTCACGCCTGACTGCCTGTCTACTTAAACACGCATAGGGAGATAGCCTCGCCTCTTCCATTACATCAAGATCGGTCCTTATTCCCTTTAAAAGATCCTTATTGCTCAATCCTTGGACTCCTCTCTCTTCTGGCTTTTTCGGTAGGCTTTTGTAAATTCACCCCAGATACTCTTTCCCCGTTTAGCAATAATCTTATGGGCTTGCTCTGTAATGACCTTGGATTGTTCACCAAGGTTTTCATCATCAGGGATTACCTTCCCCTCTTTTCTATATTTCCATCTCAACAGAGATTCGGTCAGTTTGAGTTCTGCGTTTTTGCCCATCTTTTTGAGGTTTTTTTTAAGATCCTCATCCATACAATAACCTCCGTATCACAAAGTCCCAACATATCTTAGTTCAAAAAGGTCATTCACATATCTTCTTGGGTTTGTTCCCCTTATGGCTCGTCTTCCCACAAATAGATTCCTCTCGATCAGTTGCGTAATCCGGCAATCCGTTCAATTATGATGAAAGAATACGATCTTTTAGAAAAGGATCATACGACTTGACAATAAAAAAGCGAGAAAATGCCAATCTACAGACTAGGGTACAAAAGACCGGGATTACATGTCAATCTTATATCCCCGCATTTGATTTGGGTCAGTCTCAAAATCGGGCATACTCAAAGAAGTTTTTTCCTTGCAAAACTCGGATAGCAATGTTAAATAACTCAGTTCATATTTTTCATTTGCACTCTCATACTCTCCTTTCCCTAGCAAAATTACCATGTTCAACAGGGCAAGGATTCGAAGAGGCATTATAACACACGTTCAGGATAGACCCCGGTAACCCGCCCTATGGGAATAAGAAACACATCTGAACGGAGGAAGAACCGCGGGATCGGGACCCCTAAAGTCTCGATAAAATGAGGAGGTTTTCATGGCGGTATCGCTTAACATGAAGGAGCTTTTGGAGGCTGGCGTCCATTTTGGGCACCAGACACGGCGTTGGAACCCAAAGATGAAACCGTATATTTTTGGTGCGCGTAATGGGATTCATATCATAAACCTTCAAAAGACAGTAGAACTATTTACGGCTACAAGTAATTTTGTTACCAATACAGTTCTGGAAGGGCACTCCGTTCTCTTTGTAGGGACCAAGAAACAGGCTCAAGAGTCTATCGTGGAAGAGAGTGAACGCTGTGGCATGTTCTATGTGTCCAACCATTGGCTCGGCGGCACCTTGACCAATTTTCTAACCATCAAAAAGAGCATCGCCCGTCTTAAAGAGCTGGAAGGCATGGTAAGGGATGGGACCATCAATCGATACACGAAAAAAGAAGCACTCAAGATGGAAAAGGATTTGGCAAAGCTGCAGAAAAACCTAGGAGGTATAAAGGATATGGATGTTCTGCCCGGGGCTATCTTCCTTGTTGACCCCAAAAAGGAGCATATCGCCGTAAGAGAGGCGAGAAAACTGAACATCCCTGTCATTGCAATCGCAGACACCAATTGTGACCCGGATGATATAGACTACATCATCCCAGGAAACGACGATGCCATCAGGGCTATCAGGCTCATCTGCTCGAAAATCGCCGACGCCTGCATTGAAGGACATAACTTGGCAGAGGAGAGACTCCGGGCAGAAGCTGAGTTGAGTAAGAGAGCCGAGGCAGACAAAAAACCAGAGGATGAAGTCAAAGAGGAACTCCGCCCTGAAGAGGAAGGGCAGGAGAAAGGTCCGGAAGTCATTCTGATCTCAAAGAAGCAAGATCCTGAAATCCAAGAAGACGTAGCGGAGGAGTAGAAAATTGGAGATAACCGCATTAGCTGTAAAAGAACTGAGAGACAAGACCGGCGCGGGCATGATGGATTGTAAGGCAGCCCTCAAACAGGCCAATGGTGACATGAACGAAGCCATCGATTATCTCAGAAAAAAAGGGGCTGCAACAGCCCAAAAAAGAGGAGGGCGGACAACCTCCGAAGGTCAAATCCAGTCCTATATTCATGCTGGGAACAAAATCGGTGTCCTTGTGGAATTGAATTGTGAAACCGATTTCACGGGGAAAACAGAGGAGTTTACTGAACTCGCCAAAAATCTCGCCATGCAAATTGCCGCCACCAGCCCAATCTCTGTAGATCGGGAAGGGATTTCTGCCGATCTCTTGAACAAAGAAAAAGAAATCTACACGGCACAGGCAAAGGACTCAGGGAAACCGGAAAAGGTTATAGAAAAGATTGTCGAAGGTAAATTGAATAAGTACTACAGCGAAGTCTGTCTCCTGGAACAGACGTATGTGAAGAACCCCGATATCACGATTCAGGACCTGCTGCATGAAATTATGGCCAAAACGGGCGAGAATATCACTGTAAGACGATTCGCACGTTTCCAACTCGGGGAGGCTGATGAATAACGCTATGCGCCCCCGTTACAGGAGAATACTGCTCAAACTGAGCGGGGAGGCTTTAATGGGGGATAAATCCTTTGGTATTGATCCTTCCATTCTCAACACGATCGCAGGCGAAGTTCATAACATTCACCAATTGGGGGTGGAAATCGCGGTGGTCATTGGGGGTGGAAATATATTCAGAGGATTAAGGGCATCCGAATTCGGCATGGGTCGGGTTCCGGCCGACAACATGGGAATGCTGGCTACCGTAATCAATGCCATTGCCTTTGAAGAGGCCTTGAATACTATGGGTTCAGAGACACGGGTCATGTCCGCCCTTGATATGAATAAAGTCGCAGAACCCTATGTTAGAGAAAGGGCGATAAGCTATCTCGAAAAGAATCGTGTCGTCATCCTTGGGGCTGGAACAGGCAACCCATATTTCAGCACGGATACGGCCGCTGCCCTGAGGGCTATGGAACTTCAGGCGGAAGTCCTTTTAAAGGCGACCAAAGTGGATGGAGTCTTTGATTCGGATCCTGAACAGGACCCATCATCGAAATCCTATGCTAAGATAAGCTATCAAGAGGTGATAAAAAGCAATCTCAAGGTTATGGATATGACCGCCGTATCCCTTGCCATGAGTCAGAACCTGCCCATCGTCGTCTTTAACCTTCGGAAGACAGGAAACATAGAAAAGGTCATTCTTGGACAAAGCATAGGAACTTTAATTTCAGGGGAATCATCATGAAAGAAGAAATCTTGTCTGAATTACATCAGAAGATGGAAAAAACCGTTGAAGCCCTCAGAAAGGATTTGAACAGGATCCGGACGGGTCGAGCCTCCGTCGCCCTCCTTGATGGCATCAAAGTAAACGCCTACGAGACCCAGATGCCTCTGGATCAAGTTGCATCCATATCTGTTCCGGAAAGCAGGTTGATTACCGTTAAGCCGTGGGACCAGTCTATTATCGGAGAAATAGAAAAAAGCATTCTGAAGTCCGAACTTGGCCTGACGCCCATGAACGATGGGAAGCTAATCAGGATCTCCATCCCGCCGCTGACTGAAGAGCGAAGGAAAGAGCTGGCAAAGATGGCAAAAAAGATGGCTGAAGAAGCCAAAATCTCTATTCGCAATCACAGGCGGGAAGCGAACGAAATGTTCAAGGAACTGAAAAACGAAAAAGAAATCTCAGAAGATGAGATGTATAAATCCCAGGACCAGACTCAGAAGGTAACCGATGATTTCACCAGAAAGGTGGATGAAATTACGTCTGAGAAAGAAAAAGAGATCATCGAGTTCTGATTAAACCCCTCCCATTGACCTTCACTTCACAACAGTGGTATCCTTTTGTCTATGCCAAACATTAATCCTGAAAAATTACCCAAGCATGTCGCCATTATCATGGACGGAAATGGTCGATGGGCCAAAAAGAGGGCCCTAAACCGAATACGCGGCCATGAGAATGGCATCAATTCCGTAAGGGAAGTTGTCAGAACAAGCCGGGAAATCGGGATATCATATCTTACGTTATATGCCTTTTCCGAAGAAAATTGGAAAAGGCCCAAGCACGAAGTGGACGCCCTGATGAATCTTCTAAAACGTTTTCTTAAAAAGGAATTGGCTGAAATGCTTGAAAATGGGATACGTTTTCAAACGATTGGAAGATCGGGCAAACTGTCTGAGGACGTGCAAAGACTCCTCTCTGAAACCTCAGATAAAACTTCTCAAAACAAAGACATGGTTCTGAACCTTGCTCTGAGTTATGGGGGAAGACAGGAGATACTTGATGCAGTCCAAAAGATATTCCTGAGGGTTGAATCCAGAGGCTTGCGACCGGATGAGATCACCGAACAGACCATTTCAGATTCCCTATATACAGCAGGAATCCCTGATCCCGACTTACTCATAAGGACAAGCGGTGAGTACCGGATAAGCAATTTTCTACTGTGGCAGATCGCCTACACTGAGATCTATATTACCCCCACACTATGGCCCGATTTTCGAAAAGAAGAATATCTTGCAGCCATTGAGGCGTTCCAGAAAAGGGAGAGACGGTTCGGGGCCAGCGAAACGGAATAAAGAGATCGGGATCCCAAAAAAGGAGAGAGAAACGTTTAATATGCCTATAAAACGATGGCTGACCAGCATCATTGCGGTTCCTATCCTCATTTTCATCATCGGTTTTGACCACCCATTGCTTTTCTGTACGCTCCTTCTTGGCGCATCCCTTGCGGGTCTATTCGAATTCTACAACATGACATGCTCTAATCTTCCGAGATTTATCCGGTGGGCAGGTTATTTCCTCACATTCCTCCTTTTCGCGGCAATCTACACCAGGCAAAGTCTGGTTATTCCGGTCATCATTGCTTTTTCGGCGTTTGTGCCATTGACATTCTTTATGTTCACACAACCGGTACCGAGCCGGCAAAATATGACAGATATTGGAAAGGCTGTTTTAGGGCCAATCTATGTGGGGCTGCCCCTAATGATGCTCTTTCATATTGACATATTCTACCGCGGCAAGGGAAATCTCTGGATTTTCTTTCTCTTGGTCGTCGTTTTTGCCAACGATACGGGGGCCTTCTATTTAGGAAAGCTCTTTGGAAAACATAGACTATATGAAGCCATGAGCCCAGGAAAGACCTGGGAGGGGGCTATAGGGGGTGCGTTTTGCAGCGCCCTGGCTGCGTTCTGGTTCCTACGAATTATACCCCTACACCCGCTTGATTTGAACATTCTAGGTCTCGTGCTCTTCATCGTTATCATGGCCCCGATCGGAGATCTGACCGAATCCATGATGAAGAGAGCCCATGGCGTCAAGGATTCCGGAAGAATCCTTCCCGGGCACGGAGGGATTCTGGACAGAATAGATGGTCTATTGTTTTGCATCCCTGGGCTCTATCTGTTCCTGAACTGGTCGGTATGAAATGAAATACCGAATTAACACAAAGCGATTTGAGATTGCCAAATCGTGACTCTATTTAGAGAGCAACTCACGAAACCATGAAAAGGATATCACTCCTGGGTTCTACCGGGTCTATAGGCCGAAATGCCCTTAAGATCATTAAGCATCATCCTGATAAGTATAGGATCATTGCATTGAGTGCCGGTCGAAATATCGACCTGTTATTGGAGCAGATCTACGAATTCAGTCCCAAAGCCGTATCCGTATTGGATGAAGACCTGGCAAGCACTCTGAGAACCCGGTTGAAAACAAACGCCGGGATAGAGATCTACTCAGGGATAGAAGGATTCAAGCGTATAGCCACCTTTGAAGAAGTCGATACCGTCATCTCCGCCATGACAGGTGCAGCAGGATTGAGTCCTACCTACGCAGCCGTTGAAGCGGGGAAGAACATCGCTTTGGCAAACAAAGAAGCCATGGTCATGGCTGGGCCCCTTATTATGAGTGCTGTGAAGAACAAAAAACAGACTGTCCTACCCATTGACAGTGAACACAGCGCGATTCTTCAATCCCTTCAGGGCCATCCTAGAGAAGATTTAAGGCGGATCATACTTACCGCATCCGGGGGGCCTTTTAGAAATATGTCCCTTGATGAGATGGAGAGTGTGACACCGGAGCAAACGCAAGAACACCCCACTTGGAATATGGGCCGTAAGATAAATGTCGACTCTGCCACTCTAATGAATAAAGGACTTGAGGCCATTGAAGCCAAGTGGTTTTTCGATCTAAAAATGGACCAGATTAATATTTTGATCCACCCCCAGAGCATTGTTCACTCCATGGTGGAATATAGAGACGGCTCCATCATCGCTCAAATGGGTGTCCCGCACATGATCACCCCCATATCCTATGCCCTTTCCTATCCTCATCATATAGAAAACCGCCTCTCTCCTTTGCAACTTGATGAGATAGGGACGCTGAGCTTTGAAAAACCCGATAAAACGAGGTTCAGATGTCTGGACTTGGCCCTTCAGGCCGGTAAGATCGGGGGAAGTATGCCAGCAGTCCTCAACGCAGCGAATGAGATCGCTGTGGAAGCCTTCCTTGAGGGGCATCTTGGCTTTCTCCAAATTTCCATGCTCATAGAAAAAACTATGGATGCCCATACGGCCTATGATATCGAGCATATTGAGGAAGTCATGGAGGCGGATTCCTGGGCACGCCACTGGGCTGAAGAAGCGTTGGACAACTTGAGCGTCTCAAGCTAGCATAGATGATATGCAGACATATCAGCCAAAATCCACTGTCAAATTCCTGTCTATGTACTGAGAATATTGGATTTTGGGAGAGCCCTGGGTACCTTCAAGGTGTTAGATGTAAGGCGCCGAGGAGTGCCGACTGAGGCGTATAAGTAATACGCCGCAAGGAGAAGCGATTGATGGCAACGCAGCTCCCTAGATCCCGCTTTGCGGGGAGGTGACACCTTGAGGGTGAGTCAGGGATCACGTAAGAGACCTTTGAAAAATGCTCCATTTTGTTCAAGGTCAAGGAAGGCGAAAATTCTTACCCTCCCGATTTTCATCGGGACAGCCAGGAATACCTTGAGTATTTCGAGGATTAGAATTTAAGTCTGACGCCGCTTGTCCCGTCATAGCCTTGGGCGACGACGGAAGATTGGGCAAAAGGGGGTGTTTTTCAAAGGTTTCGTATAGTCATTGCGTGAACACACCCATAAATGCTATTATAGGAATCGAGGATTTCGGAGCCTATACCGTTTTCCGAAAGCCGATACCTCTTTGGCCTGAAAGGTTTGATACATGGACGCTCTTCTAAGTCTTTTTCAAAACGCCGGGCATCTTGCCCTCTACTATCTCCTTCCTTTTATCATTGTCCTAGGAATCATGGTCTTTTTCCATGAATTGGGACATTTTGTTGTGGCCAAATTTTTTGACGTCAAAGTCCTTAAATTTGCCCTAGGATTCGGTCCCAAGATTGTGGCAAGAAAATATGGTGAAACCGAATACTCTATCCGTTATATTCCATTGGGCGGTTTTGTCAAAATGTTAGGGGAAAATGAGGATATCGAGGAAGATGAGGTACTCACCGAAGAAGATATTCCAAGAGCATTCAACAACAAACATCCTTTTAAGAGGATGGCCATCGTTTTGGCAGGACCCTTTTTCAACGTGCTGCTTGCCTTTCTCTTGTACTGGGGAATATTCTACTTTTCAGGCGCCTATGTAAGGTTCGCAGAGATCGGTAATGTGCTCCCCGATTCGCCGGCCAGCAGGGCGGGTCTGTTGAAGGGAGATGTCATTAAGTCTATTGACGGTATATCCATTGAGGATTTTCTTGAAATACAGGAGGCCCTCTTTGGAAAAGCGGGCATACCGGTTGAAGTATGCGTAGAGAGAGGCAATGACCTGATCTTTCTTACCGTCATACCGGATGAATTCAAACAAGAGGCCTATGGTCAGGAGATTTCCATGGCGAGAATAGGCATTGAATCTTCCGGCAACTACGCGAAGAAAGAGTTTGGACCATGGGGTGCCATGAAACATGCCGCCATTGAAACATGGACCTGGATTACGCGAATATTCGACACCATCGTGAAACTACTCACCGGGACCTATTCCATAAACATGATGGGCGGCCCTATCATGATCGGGCAAATGACCGGCGAGTTTGCCCAGGCAGGTCTTGTCGCCCTTGCGGGATTTATGGCCATGATCAGCGTGAATCTGGGGATTATCAATCTCTTTCCCATCCCCATACTTGATGGCGGGCTTATTCTCCTCCTCCTCGTGGAACTCTTGATTGGCAGGCCTCTGAATAGCAAAACCCAGGAATGGGTCCAAAAAATCGGCCTTTCCCTTATCGTCCTCTTGATGGCCGTGGTTTTCTACAACGATATTGTTCGAGTCTTTCATCAACTCCCATGATATTGGCTGTCAACACCACTACGAGGCAATTCGGTCTGGCCCTAATGGATATGCAGGGCACCGTTTCGGCTGAATATCTCATCTTACCAAAAGAGAGAAACTTTGGTGGGTTCATGCCTGCAGTCCACGTCCTGATGGAATCCGCCAATGTCGGAATGGAAGAAATCCGGACGATTGCTGTAGCAATAGGGCCTGGGAGTTTTACCGGTATGAGAGTTGGGCTCGCCATGGCAAAAGGAATGGCCCAAGGACTCAAAATCCCCATCATAGGAGTGTCCAGCCTTGAAGCCCTGGCCCTTCAAGTCATATACGCGAACTATCCGGTCTGCCCAATCATCGATTCCAGAAAAGGAGAGGTCTTCACGGCACTTTTTCGTTGGAGTGACGACGGTGAGATGATCCGAACCCGAGAAGATACCTGCTTAAGAATAGAGGACCTCGCCTCCATGGTCACTAAGACAACCATTTTCTTGGGCAACGATTTCGATCGTCAGAGCCCTCTCATTAAAGAGGCGCTCGGGGCCGAAGCCGTTCTGGCGCAAGCCCACCTCTGGAACCTAAAGGCATCTGCCGTAGGCACACTTGGGCTCAAACGATTTCTGGCCCAAGATTTTGATGACGCGCAAGATCTTGTTCCGATCTATCTCCGTTCCCCCGATATTCGACCCAATCCTTATGCATCCCAATCGACAAAAAGCGAGGAGCCAGCATGACCTAGTGTCGTGTCCCAAAATTAATTTGAATAATAAGTATCTGCTGCATAGATTCAAAGGGGCATGGAGGAGTAGACGCCCAAGCCTGTTACCGCCCCCAAAGAGGATAGCGTTCGGTGGAAAGGTAATTCTGGGACACGATACTAGCGGCTTGTATCATATATTCGCGAATCAAGTAAGAAATGAGGCATGGGCTACTCTCTCAAGATGATATCTTAAAAAGAGTTCCAGTGAGGATCCTCGGCAGAGCGGGAGGCCGCAGGAAGCCCCCTCGAAGGGGCCAAGGGACAGAGGCTTTTCTGGTGTGACTGGTGGGAGGATGCCGTCTTTTCGTGATTTATCTATGGGGGAAGCCCTGACTCACGCTCCGCAGGAGAGGGAGAACAGCGGAGGGGGCAAGTTTCCCTCACAGATAAGTCACTGAAAAGACCAAGCCGGGAGCCTCGGAACGGAAGAAAAGCTTTTGCCCTTTGAGCATCTCTCCCCTACAAAGCAGCCATTTCGTCTCTCGCCTTAACTAGCACCTATCCGGATTCATCACCTCTCCAAAATCCACCATCAAATTTGTTGACAGGCAATGATAATAGAGGATTTTGGGCAATCCCTGGGCACCAGCAAGGTGTTAGATGCAAGGCACCGAGGAGCGCCGACTGAAGTGTATAAGCAATACGCTGCAAGGAGAAGCGACCGAAGGCAACATAGCAGATGGCATCTTAATGGTGGACCAGGGCTTCTAGCCCCTAGTTGACAAGAACCCAGTACGAAAAATATAATGTCTAGAAAGTATGGGATGAATCACGCATCATGTCAACGGATATAGAAAAGACAAGAATCAATAACAGGTGGCCCGTAGCCAGGGAGGGAATCCCTTTTATCGCAGTGGGTCTCTTTCTCACCATTCTATTCACTCTTCTTGCCCTTGACATCTTATCTCTCCTTACAGGTCTCTTGACCGTATTCATCATCTTCTTTTTTCGTGATCCTGCCCGTCAAAACCAGGTGTCAGATAAAGCCGTTCTGACCCCTGCGGATGGAATTATACTAAGGATTCAGCATTTTGAGGATAACGAAAACCTTCTGGGTGAACCAGCCGTAAAGATCAGTGTCTTTATGTCTGTGTTCAATACCCATGTTAATCGAATTCCCATCATGGGAAAAATATCGGAGATTGTCTATCACTCTGGAAAGTTCTTTTCAGCCCACCTGGACAAGGCATCCGATAAAAACGAGAATAATCTTATCACCCTTCATACAGGGGATGGCCGCAAAATCGTTTTCGTCCAGATCGCAGGACTGATAGCCAGACGTATCGTGTGCTGGATCAAAGAGGGGGACCATGTGAAGACGGGACAACGCTTTGGCCTGATCCGATTTGGCTCCCGTTTGGATATCTATCTTCCAGGAGACACACACATCACGGTTCAACTCCGAGACAAAGTCAAGGCTGGGGAGACTATTTTGGGGTATTTATCGTGAAGCAAAGAGAAAAGCGTGTTCCGAATATCAACAAACCATGAGAATAACTGGTGGAAAGGCTAGGGGGCGGATACTGGCATCCCTGAAGGGAAGCAAGATACGGCCAACGTCGGATCGCGTCAGAGAAGCCATTTTCAGTCTTATTGGGCAGGATACAACAGGATTGAGCGTCCTTGATCTGTTTGCGGGCACCGGATGTCTCGGCATTGAGGCCATTAGTAGAGGAGCCATTGAAGCCTTGTTTGTTGACAATTCATTCCAATCCATTAAGCTCATTAAAAAGAATCTGCATCTTAGTGGGTATGAATCTGTGGGATCTGTCCTGAAAAGAGATCTGAGTAGAGGATTTCGGGGAGCAAATCCATTGATGAAAGAGAAGTTTGACCTGGTCTTCATAGATCCTCCCTATAAAAAAAAGGTCATACCACAAGTACTCACTGATCTCTCTGTGAGAGATACCCTTTCGTCATCAGCGATCGTGGTTGCAGAAAATTTTAAGGCTGATACCATGCCGGGTACTTTGGGAAATCTCTT
Organism: uncultured Desulfobacteraceae bacterium; assembly: GCA_964520425.1. Taxonomy (GTDB): domain Bacteria; phylum Desulfobacterota; class DSM-4660; order Desulfatiglandales; family HGW-15; genus JAFGFY01. The sequence continues at coordinate 2,118 of CAZFMX010000037.1, read as the reverse complement.
TTTGGACAAATCAAAAACTTACGGACAGACAAAAATCAGCATTTATCGATGCGGAGGGAATTTATGAAAGAGAGAGTGGCTATCTATCCTGGAACGTTTGATCCAATCACCAATGGGCATTTAAGTGTAATCAATAGAGCCCTGAAAATATTTGACAAACTGGTGATTACCATCCTGACCAACCCGGCGAAAAAGCCACTTTTTACCCTTGAGGAGAGGATATATATGATCAAAGAGGCCGTTCAAAACGGAGCCAATATAGAAGTAGACACTTTTGACGGTCTTCTGGTTGATTACGTGGTCCAAAAAGGGAGCAATGTAATCGTCAGGGGCTTAAGGGCATTGTCTGACTTCGAATACGAGTTTCAGACCGCCCTTATGAATCGAAAACTGAACAGGGAGGTTCAATCCATATTCCTGATGACCGACTATAAATGGTTTTATACCAGTTCCACTATCATCAAAGAGGCTGCCAGCTTCAACGGAGATGTGAGTGGATTGGTCCCAAAAGTAGTAAATCAGAAGTTAAAACAGAAATTTGGCTACTAAAAAAGACTTGACACTATCGCCGTCATCGTTAATATTGGCAGTTCAGCGTCCATTGAAACATAGGCATATGATCTCTGGGAGAGCTTAGGGAGGGAGGATCGAAGATGGCTCTGACAAAAGAAGACCTTACCAATGATGTCTATAACCATGCTGGATTAAGCAAAACTCTGTCTCGAACCGTTGTGGAAAGGCTTTTTGAAATCATGAAGCAGTCCCTTGAAAGGAAAGAAGACCTTCTCATCAGCGGCTTTGGCAAATTCCTCGTCAAGGATAAATCCGAGCGAAGGGGAAGAAACCCTCAAACAACTGAAGACCTCCAATTGAGGGCAAGAAGGGTGGTTGTCTTCAAGACCTCCGGGGTTCTCAGAGACAAAATCAACGGGAATCTCAAATCCTGACGACAAAGGCCTCGGTAAAACCCATCTCCTGCAATCTCTTCTCAACTTGTCCGGCCTTGCTCAACGTTTCAGACTTTGAAACGTGCACCTTATACAAGGCCGTGTCGCCGTTGACTCTCTGAACGGCAACGTGAATGTAATTAAAGATTCTTCTCAAACGATTTGCTACATCAAGGGCGTTGTTCTTGTCTGAGAAAGCCCCAATCTGAATGGTAAATGCCCCTGTCTTCAAATCTGCCAATTCCACAAGGGGTATCGATCCTTTGCCCGATCCCAACTCACCCACTTCCTTTCCCAAAGCGACTATTTTGACATCAACCACTCCGGGGCCGATCAGGTCGATTTCTTCAGCCACGGCTCGCGACAAGTCAATTACCCTCCCCTTGACAAAAGGTCCCCGGTCATTGATCCGCACCACGCTCTGTTTTTTATTGGACAGATTCAGCACCTTGACATAGGTGCCCAATGGAAGCGTCTTGTGTGCTGCCGTCTTTTTGTTCATATCATATATTTCACCACTAGCCGTACGGCGACCATGAAATTCCCCGCCATACCATGAGGCCTTGCCATACTGCACGAAACCATCCGCTTTTGGCAACGGGTAATAGCGTTCTCCGTTTATTGTGTAATGTATCGTCTTTTTCTCTCCTCCATGCAAAGCCACAACCCTTCTTTCAGCACCGTCAGGCCCTCTGATATAATACGGTTCCTTTGCACAACCGAATAAGAAAAATACCAGGATCATAACCAGCCAAAAGGTGTTAGCTGGAATATATCGTCTCCTCACTGCTCCTCCGTTCTCTTCAGTATGGATTAGACTGTCGATACGTTTGGTTCTTACAACAGACAACTCGCACCAATGAACCTTCCCGCTGCTCGTCCTCCGCATGAGCCTGTCATTAACCCTTTTTGGCCCGTAGCTGTTGAAAGATGGCATTCCATATGAAATTCTTTCTTAATATTAGAACCGTGTATATATTAACACATATATGATTTAGTTCAACTTAATTTTACCTATGCGACATCTCTCTCGATACCATTATAAAATCATTACAGAAGTGCCTGAAAAAGCGAGTGTCGCGTCCCAGAAACAACTTCCATGATTTTATGACACGTTGGGAGTATGGGGGTCTCTTTTCAGTTTCACCACCATCTATCCAGAGGTCGTGGA
>CAZFMX010000036.1:0-30069 GCA_964520425.1 uncultured Desulfobacteraceae bacterium | reverse complement strand
CGAACCCTTGACCAGCCTTCGCCAAGGCTTCGGCCAGGCATGCAACAAAGGAGATACAATATCCTCGGTTTTCCATGTGGTAAAAAATATGACGAATTAAATTGATGATTCTGCAATTCACATTTGGTGATTTCTAAGGATAGTCTCGCATTATGCCAAACGCCTTGTTATTATTGGTTTTTAAACCTCTTTGTCATGTTTTTTATGCAACGTTAGGGTAAACAGGCCGCAATGCATATCACTATAAAATTCCAAAGCTTTTTTCGTACCCTCGCAGGCGTGGATGAAGAGATTTTGGATGTTGGCGAAGGTACGACAATCCAAGTGCTGACCAGCCTATTGGCTGAGAGATTCCAAGACCTCCCCCTTGAGGACGAAAGGACCTATTTCTTTGTCAATGGTCAAGTCCCTACGCACAATCAGGTCCTTGAAGAAGGAGATCGGGTGCTGATATTCCAATTGCTTGCGGGAGGATAAAAAGAGCATCAGCTTCTTTTTAGCCTGAGCATAGGCCCTTTCTCAAGGAGAAGCCCTTATTAGTTCCTTTTTAGTCTTCGAGTGAAATTATTGCCCGTTCCTTCTCCTCTCTCCTGTCGCGATTGTTGAGACATCCATTGTTGTCGACTATTTGTGGGCTGGCTCTTCATAGATTGCCCGCTTTTTGGAGACGCGGTGTTCTTCTCAATGTGTTCCACACGCGGAAGGATTGAAGACGGCCTTTGGCTTTGCTCAGGCCTTGCTTGTTCAAGATTCCGGTGTGTCGTATAGTCTTGTCCTCCTGATTCCGAATTGCCTGAGACCAGGGAGCGCCTTTCCGTGACTTTTGTGCTCCTCTCCACTGTCCCCTTGGGAGAAAATGCAGTCTCTTTCCCCGGCATCAAGGCTCTTCCTCTCGAAAACCCCACCATGGCAGGGGTATTACGGCCCGTTTCTACCCCCTTCTGTTCTGAATGCCTAGACGTCCAGGATTGCCCTGTACTTGAAGGCACGGTGTTCCTTTCCATATCTTGCGTATGCTGAAGGGTTGGAGAGGGCATCGGGCGTTGCTCAGACCCTGTTTGTTTTAGACTCTGGCGTTTGGCGTACTCGTGTTTAGTTAAAGGCGTTCGTGGCGGAGGTGCTGCTGTAACCTGAGGAGACTCTTGTCCTTCCTTCTGAATTCAGATTGTTTGAGGACAGGGGGGGCCTTTTCGTGAACTTTTTGGTCTCGTTCACTGTCTCTTTGAAAGGGAGCGTTGTCCTTTTCTCCTGCGTCAAACGAACCCCTTCTCCAGAAACCCTCATGAGAGGAGTAGAAGACCTGAAGGTATTCTCCGGTTTTGTGATGGTTCGTTGCCTTCCGGTGCGATCATTTCTCGTTCCTTCAGGGACATCCTGTTGCACCCTAGCCATTTTGTGGCGCCCATATGTGAGTTTGGAATCTCTCAACAGGGTCTTTTTTTCGACATCCGTCACCATCAACTTCCTGTAATGATGTGGTCTATTGGGATTGACGCGTCTGAATTCCTTCTGAGGAATAAACACAGAATGCTTCCGATAGGCGTAGCGTTCTCTATGGTTTCTGCTTCTTGGTCTGTCTCTATACTTCACAACCACCGTTCGAGGTCCCCAATTGTGGCATCCGTAGTATGTCTCCCAGGGTGCCAAAGGAATCCATCCCACATAGCTTGTTGTGGCGATCCATGCAACTCGCCCCGGATGCCAGAAAGGTCTGAACAAGGGGCCGAAGTGAATATGGAGATCAACTAAACTGATTCCTGGAAAGGAGACCCCCATATGAATATAGGGGGTCCACCACCATACACCGCTCAGGTTGACCCAGTTTCCGTAATGATACGTGCACCATCCCCATGTTTCAGTGGATATCCATACATACTCTCTATGCCATCGATCCCAATACCCGCTGGTGAATGGCGACCATCCTATACTCATGCGAACCGGTCGCCAGAACCAGTAGTAGTAGCCCCGATATTTCATCCTCTCCCACTCTCCATAGGGTTCAAGTTCATATGAATAAGCCTGAAGGCTGGAGGGCAGGTGAGGGGAGACTATGGCTGCCTGTTCCTTCAGGACCATGTCTCTATCCAGACACCATCTGTTCCATGGCGTATCGGCAAGTACCGTTCCCGTCTCAACATGCCGGACTGAGAAAATCATTGAGTTGGAGCCGGCGCGCAGTTGATAGGTTTCCGGCGCACTCGATCCTACGGTCTTATGAAAGAGAATATCCTCCTGAATGGCGACGATTTCAGAAGCCCGATCATTCACATAAAAATCCACTATTCCTTGGGGGGGTATTTCGATATATCCCATGGCTGTTCCCACTTTCATAACAGTATCAGGACCATGGTTGTAGGCCCGGACGATTCCACTCCGGATATAGACTTCAGTGGCATCCTCTTCGATGCTCAGGATTTCTACATCGGTCAGTTCTCCCGTCCGAAGCATGGTGTCGTTGGGAAAGATTAATTCGGCTTTCGCGCCTTTGTCAGTGTAGAATTCGTCCTCTGCCCCCACAGGGGTGTTTAATCCAATCTCCATCCAATCTTCTTCATCTTCACTATAAGTCATTACTGTTCCCTCCATATAGGTGATCCTACCGATGAGGATGGAACCATAGGAAGGTTGTGCCGCACAAAACAGAAAGGCTGACAAGAGAATGGTCCACAATATTTTTTTATTCATGATGTCTCCTCCCGTTGAAATCTGGAGTTGGCTGTGATCAAAAACTGTTCATGAACGCTTCCTTTATTCTGTTAGACACCGTCTCACGGGAAAAACTCATTCTAATACACTTTTCTCCTTCTATATGTGAAGCGGACCCGATGTTCCAGAGACAGGTATCTTCCCTGATCCACCATCAAGATGTCATCTGCGGCGTTGCCTTCGGTCGCTTCTCCTTGCGGCGTATTGTTTATACGCCTCAGTCGGCGCTCCTCGGCGCCTTGCAGCTAACACCTTGCTGGTGGCCAGGGATTCCCCAGAATCCTTAGTTATCATTGCCCATCAACATATTTGATGGTGGATTTTGGATCTTCTTCTTATCTTTCCAGGCCGTTGGGCCGATTTCGGATAAAGGAAACGGCTTGACACATACTATATGATATAGTCATATTTGTGAAAGACTTTTCACGTGTTTTTTCCAAACATACCGATCCTGACAGATGGGGAAGGGGGCTGCTCATTTCTTATTGGGAGGGCATTGTTTTACAGATCTTCAAGACAAAGGACTATTCTCTATTCATGACACTGGACCAAACCGACATAGAATCGATGGGGGCCATAACAAACTCCTTAGAAGATAATTCATGGGGTGAATCGGAGCATTTGACTTATCTGGAGAAGATACCCTCGATTTTTGAAGATAAAAATGGGGAAAAGGCAGGACAAAAGAACCTGGTCTGTGCCTCCTGTAAGCATTTTGTTACAAAGGTATCTGAAAAGATTGATGTTCGAGGTCGTCACGACCATTCATTTCACAATTTAGGCTATCCTGTTAAGCTGGGTTGTTTTAGAAATGCGCCTGGCTGCACAGGAGTCGAGAGAGTCTCATATGGATATTCCTGGTTCCCGGGTTATGCCTGGCAGATACAGGTCTGTGCGAGCTGTTATAATCAGTTGGGTTGGAAGTATATGACCGGATATGACTGTTTCTATGGCCTAATATTCGGAACTCTGCGTGAAGAGGAGTCAGGGGAGGATAAAGGTATTGTCTAAGAACTCATTAAGGGCCTCGTCTATACTTTCCAATCCCGGGATTGATTCTCATGATTCTGAGACTCTGGTCCACACAGTTGTTTTCTGATTCTTTAGTCTTATCTTCCCACCCCCCGAGGGGTCATAATAGAAGGCAAATTTCAATGCAAGCCCTTCCTCATTCTCATAATGGACCACGTAGAAAATGTTGTTCTCGTTATCCAGCTCTTTTGTCCGCTTCTCTATAATATTAGACTCTATTCTGTTTTCCGCGTTTAAATCCGTAAAAGTGATGGTCTCTTTGCTCAACTCGAAGGAGAAACCCGCATATTTCGGAGTCTCCGTTTCCCAACGGCCCAGCACCTCCTGGGGAAGATTTTCGATTTCGTTCGACGAACATCCAAGGTTTATCAATAACGCAAGAACCATTAGGAAAATACACTTCAACGTCACGAGGAATCCTTCACCGGTATGCCGGCTGGAATCAGGAAGCCGCGACTGTAGCAACTCTTTCTTCTTTTCCATAGTCTCTTTCCAGTTCGCTGTCTTGATTCACGAAGACCTCCAATGCTCTTATCACGTTGGGGTCGAAAAAAGTGCCCGTCTCTTTCTTGATAACCTTGAGCACCCGCTCTTTGGCCATTCCGGACCGGTATGGTCGGTCGGAAATAAGGGAATCATAGACATCGGCCACTGCCATGATCCGGCCGGCCGGGCTAATTTCCTTTCCAGTCAAACCTTTGGGATAACCCTTCCCATCGTAGCGTTCATGATGCTGTAACACAGCCGGTATGACAGATTCAAAGGCCTTGATCGGCTCCAAGATGCGGGCCCCCGTACTTGGATGCGCTTCCACCAACTGCCGCTCCTCATCGGTCAGTCTCCCAGGCTTGTCAAGAATATTGGCAGGTGTCGCGATCTTACCAATGTCATGCAGCAGCGCAGCGCGATGAAGATTTTCGATTTCATCATTGGAGAGACCTAAAACCTGACCGATTCCTATTGCCATTTTTGCCACCCTCTCGGAATGACCGGCAGTCCAGGGGGATTTCGCGTCAACCGTCCGGGCAAGGGCCGTCAGGGCGCCCCAGTTAAGCAGATCCAGATCTTCGAGTAGCTGGGCGTTTGCCAAGGCCACGGCTACCTGGTTGGCTATCTGGCGGACTCGCTGCAGGTCATCCGGATCATAGCGTTCAAGATTTCGCAACCCCAGGGCAATGAACCCCGCCAGGGCTCCTTTAACGAAAAGAGGAAAAACCACACATCTCTGAACGCCATCTTTGGCAAGAGGTTTCAGATAGCCGGGAAAGCCCTCTTTTCTGTCTATTGAGAGGATTTCCCGGTTGTCATTGAGGCTTTGTATATCTTCCGAAGAAAGCGCAATGTTTGCAGGGAAGGTTCCCGTTTCGGAATTAATCCACTTCAAATAGGACGTGGCGGACTTCCTTTGTTCGGAATCGAGCAGCGTAACCTTGACCACATCGTTGTCGAAAACCTCCCTCATGCGGGTCATGACTGTATCGATAATTTCTCTTGTATCCAGAGAGGAGAGGATGGCCCGCTCGATTTCTCCGATCGTGGACAGGGCCTCGAACTGTCTTCCCAATTGTCTTGCCATATGATTGAAGGACGCCCCCAGTTCCCCAAACTCATCCCCGCTGGTCACCGATACTCGGGTGTCAAAGTCCTTATTGGAGATCCTCCTAGTGCTCTCGGTCAGTTCCTTCAGGGGCTCGGTGGTTCTCCGAATTTGAACGGAACTTAAAAGCAGCACGACCCAGAGAGACAGAAGAAAAACGAGCGATAAAATTTTCTCGAAAAAGGCGATCGGTGCAAATATATGCTGTTGAGGGGTGCTCATCACAATGGTCAACTTCGGATAAGCCCAGATATAGTTCGTGAACACAGATGAGTAGCCCGCCTGATACAGCTCGCCTCTGTGCTTCCACTCGAAGCCGGATATACCCGAACGGGCCGCTCTGAACTCTGATCGATGGCTGAATTCAGGAGGGACAGGAATCGTTGAGAACAAGACATTATTCATGCTGTCCAGTATGGTGAGTTCTGTCATGGCAGGAAGGGCCTTGTGTTCATTCAAACCCGAGAGGTACATTGAATTCAACTCCCCAATAAGTATCCCCCTTTCAGGGTTTTGGGGGTCAATCGGCCTCATCATACAGATGTGAGATTTACCGTCGCTATCGAATGAGATAAACACCAGCGCTTTTCCAGATAAGAAATGTCTCTCCTGTTCCGCAGTTCTCTTCGGCAGAGCAGGTGTTTTGCCAAAAAAAGAAATCGTCTCCCCAGTATCAGTGACCAGTGCCAGTGTTTCCAAAGGCCTTTGCATATGTTCGATATACTTTTGTTCGATTTCTCGGGCTGGATTACCAGAACTTGTGTGCATTTGCATGGAAAGAATTTTTAGATCATTGTCGATATTACGCAGACGTTCGTAAATGGACGTGCCCACAGAACGGCTTGCCTCGTGGAGCCGGGTTTGCCCCTGCTTTTTAAGTTCGGCCCTCACCTGGAAAAAGGAGACGATAGCCAATGCTATGATGGGCACCAGAGCACATAAGACAAATTGAACAAAAATCCGTCTGGCTACCTTGAGCTTTATGAATGATAAATCCATCTTCATGATATGAGTTCCTGTTAATACTCCGAAGCCGGACCGACATATTGCCCGTCACCGGCCCGGATGATATCATCATAGCCGGCTTTGGCTGTGATCGGAGCTGCTGTTGCTCCGTCTGGACCCATGCTGTAAAGATCGAAGTCTGTGTTCAGTGGCACCGTGCTTCTATATTTCCGTCGGTCTCCAGGTGCTATATTGTCATGGTTGGCATACTGATACGGATTGCCCCAGGGATCCGGAAAATTCTCACGACCAATATCATCAAGGGAATCGGGTAAATCTTCGGTACCTGACTTGAAACCTATGATCTCTTTTTCAATAATGCGAATATCCCCGATCGCTTTGGCTATTCTGGCCTTTTCGATGTAAACGTAATAGGAAGGCACCGCAATACCAGCGAGTGTCCCTATAATAGCGATGACTATGATCAGCTCTATAATGGTAAAGCCCGCACCTCGCTCATGGGACGATTCCAGGAATTCATCGAAAAATGGTCTTCTACCTGTTTTCACAAAGAGATATGCCCCTGGAAAGATGTTAGAAAAGTCCACCGTATTTCAGAAAACGAGATCTTCCTACTCAGTTTGAGTCTTTATGGCTGTTTTCCAGCCCTTCTACTGTTGCCGGTTCAGCTCTATGTATATGGAAGTACCGCGCAGTTTTCATCAGGTTTTCCAGATGCTGTCGATGCGCTTGAAAAAGTACATGATAGGTCTCATCTCCGTTGAATTCTCTGGTCGCATGATTCTCTAATTCCTTAAGAGACTTCAATGCGTCTTCCCCTGTCCGCTGGATGCCTCCCAATTTCTCAACCAGCACCCGCAACATCTCATCGAGTGTCTCTGCCTCCTGTTCGAGATAATCCTTTCTCCTTATTTTCATAGAAGAATAACTTACATCTCCACTGGCCACGTCACTAAGAACCGCGTGAAATCGATGCAGGGGACCGGCCACGCGGTAAAAGGTGTGAAACGAATGAAAAGAAATGATAAGGATAGCGACTAAAGCACTGGGCCAAACCCAGACATGCTTAACAAGTAATCTGTCCGCAGCAGCCGCCCTCAAATCCAGACTCCTGCTTTGGTCCCCCATCTGAACAATGTCCGGCACAAAAAGGACCAGTGCCACAATAAGAACAAGGATGGTGCTGTAGATGAGGGTTATGGCCAGAAATCTATATTGAAGTGACTTATTCACCAGACGGGTACGACGACGAACGGGTTTCTTTGTCATGACGAATCCTTTCTACTTATGCCGGACTGGAAAAGAGAATCGGATATTTGGATTTTAACCAGTCCCTCGAGACGTAGGTGGTAAGTGCCCACAAAGACTGGGAAAGTGTTGTTCGCGACGACTCCACCTGCCATGTTTTTCTCCAGTTTCTCAAGACACGTCGTTGCTTTCTCTCCCGACTGTCTTGGGCATCCAGAAATTAATGAGATTCTGGGATTTGACAGTGAAGGCCTAGCTAATATTTTCCCTCGTTCGATTTCTCAATCATCGCAAAAGGTTCTTCTGACTGTTTCGGCTTCGTTACATAGCCATCCATTCCCGACGCAAGACACTTGTCTCTGTCACATACTATGTCATGGGCTGTTATGTGTAACTATATAAAATCTATTATATATTTCTGCTATATTTTACTCGAGATACATCTATGTGTCAATCATTGGCCCTATATCGAATCTTATCTGGTTGGTCTCTTGGATTTCTGCTATCGAATTCCAATGTGAGTTCATACATGGAGACTCTCTTCTCCAAGAACGGTGCTGATATTGAAGATCCTTTTCACCGTACAATCCACACCATATTCCCAGTCAGATGGTGCACAATAGAGCACACCCGGTGTAAGAAAATGTGCAAATGATCTCCCATATACCTATGACTGATGAGGAGTCTCTTACGTACTTAGCTGAGTAAAAACAACGATATATAATAGAAATGAGGTCGTTGGCACGGACCATGTATGAATTTGTGATCGGAGGAGTGATGATCAATGACTCATATTGTGTACCCGGGGATTAGAATGGGTTTTCCCCTCGTGCCGTCATAATCGCACTGAGGAGGATATGATGAGATTCAAGCTTCTATAGTACCTGTGGATGAAATGAAAAAGAATGCCAATTGAATAATGGTGACATTCTCGGACCCTGCAATAACGGAGATGAGCCGGATGAAGGGACTGAAAACGATAAGGAGGAAAAACCCACTGACTATGGCGAGTAGGTGGGTCCATCGGAGATTCCTCCACAGCAACACCGTAAATCGATCTTTGAGCAGTATCAAAGCTGATTTCCTATTCGCGCCTTGGGAGGAACGAATTCATAAATAGAGGATGAGCATTTTATATAAAAAGGGGGAATGAAAGATGAAATCAATAAAAGGTTCCATGAGAATCATGTCGATACTCTCGATTTTCACACTTTTAGGGGTGTTGATTCCAGTGATCACAGATGCCTCTGTCAACTCAAATGTCGTGGACTTCGGGGAAGTAGCTATAGGCTCTTCAAGTACACGTACATTGAGTCTCATCAATACCAACACCATCCCGATTGATATTGACCTTTTCATAACCGGCGATGAATGTGGTTTCTCCGTTAATCCAGAAGCATTATCTCTTGGCGTAGGTAAAAGTGGCTCCATAGAGGTCACCTATACACCCAGTGAACCTAATACCTGTTCTGGCACCCTCATTGTGGAGATAATAGATTCTCAGGAAGAGGTTGCCCTCACGGGGATCGGTATTGTGTCCGCTCCACCTGTTCCTCCACCTCCCCCTCCGCCTCCTCCTCCGCCTCCGCCTCCGCCTCCTCCCAGTACCATTAAGATCGGAGAATATGACACAGGAATTCTAGACACCCTGTACGAAGATCAACTCATTTCAGAGCTGATTGAGCAATGTGCCGAAGGAGCAAGGAATCACGGCAAGTTTGTAAGCTGTGTTGCCCGACTAGCAAATGACCTGAAACGCGAAGGGATCATCACAAAAAAGGAAATGAGAACTATGATACTATTCGCTTCACGAGCAAAAATACCTGAAACGCGAAGGGATCATCACAAAAGAAGAAATGAGCACGACAAAAAATCGTGCTGCAAGGGGGGGAGAAATCACTCAAAAGCGAAGGGATGTTCAAAAAAGAGGAAATGAGAATTATAAAAAGGTTCGCTATGGAAAAGAGGGGAGGACGGTTGGAGTCGATTTCCTGACATTGACGAATAGTTGGGCGAGTTGTGTTGTGACTATCCTGATAGACTCAACAAGATCTTCATGTTCTTTAAATCCTCCAACTGTCTCTTCCCCTTGGGAGTCTCCAGAATCTTAGGTACATTCGAGGTTTTCCTGTCACTCATGATGTTTTTGAAGCCCGCTTTTCCGATAAACCCTTTCCCGATGTGCTCGTGACGATCCACCCGACTGCCCAACTCTTTCTTGCTGTCGTTTATATGAAATGCTTTCAATAGATCCAGGCCGATAATGTCATCGAATTCCCTCATCACCTGTTTGTATTTCTTTGGAGATCTAATGTCATATCCTGCTGCAAAGATATGAGCTGTATCGATGCAGACCGACATCCTTTCAGGTGTGTCCACCCTGTCTATTATTGCTCTAAAATGCTCAAACTTATAGCCGAGAGATGTCCCCTGACCGGCTGTTGTTTCGAGCATGGTACCGACATGAGAGGCTTTCGCTTTTTCATGAGCCATATTGATCGATTCTGCAATGATGGTTAGCCCATCATCCTCTCCCTGTCCTCCATGAGCTCCGGGGTGGAGATTGAGGTAGGGAATCCCCAATTGTTCACACCGTTCCAATTCTTCAATGAATGACTCCCTTGATTTCCTCAGGAGACCCTTATCTTTTGCGCAAAGGTTAATCAAATAGGAATCATGAGCTTGAATAAACTTGATATGGGATTTGCCTAATTTATCTTTGAAACGCTCTATCTCCCTGTTCGAGAGTGGCGTCGCATCCCACTGACTGTTGTTTTTTGTGAAGATTTGAATAGCCGTAAAACCGAGTTCTTCTGCGCGGCCTATTGATGTGGATACACCACCGGAAATGGATGTATGTGCACCTATTAAGTGTTTCATTCCCATACCGTGCCGCCCGCATTATTTGGGAGAGCAGCCCTTTTTTCTTGTGTTGACAATGTATGCTGCTCCCCGTTGATTGGAAGTTTATCAAATAGGGTTAACCAAGATTCTGACTTTCGCAAAATCAAAGATTAGGTCATTGACATACAGGCGTCAAGAGGCTGTTTTGGTCCTGAACCACCATCAAGCTGTCATCTGCCATTCGACAGGCTCATGGCCCTGAGTAAGTCGAAGGGCTGTGTTGCCTTCGGTCGCTTCTCCTTGCGACGTATTGATCATACGCCTCACTCGGCACTCCTCGGCGCCTTACATCTAACACCTTGCTGGTGCCCAGGCTTACCTAAAAATCCTTCATTAATCGGAATCCAGAAGTCTGAGAGATGATTCCCTTTTCCTGGATTCCGGATCTCACTTCGCTTCGTTCTGTTCGTCCGGAATGATGACATTTATCCTTCCTGGACAGCAATGTACTCCAATGAGCATTAACATTTCCTTGCTTTTTCTTGACTTTGAAGAGGAAACCTGTTGTTTTAAGAAAGGAGTATACTCTACAACATCGATTCTGTTGATAAGAGATACGAAGTATAGAGAATCCTGCTTTGGAAATACGTATTGGAGAGCATTGAATCATGCAGAATATTTTTGAAAAGGTTTTGGATGTTCAGAAGGGTCATAAAGCTTCGGCCCTGGTGACGGTCATTAGGACTGAAGGGTCGACTCCAAGAAAGGTCGGCAGCAAGATGATCGTTTTTGCCGATGGTGAAATCATTGGGACGGTGGGTGGAGCGTCGGTGGAAGCCCTTGTTGCTGAGAAGGCAAGGGAATGCATCAAGAGCAGGAAATGTATCGTAGACTTCCATGATTTGAATGATCCATCGCATGTAGACACCGGGATGATCTGCGACGGAACGATGGAATTCTTTATTGAACCCCTCACTATTCAAGACCATCTGTTTATCTTTGGGGCGGGGCATGTGGGGTTAGCCCTTGCAAAGCTGGCATATGAGGTGGGATTTGAGTATACGGTTATTGATGATCGCGAAGAATTCGCGAATCGTGAGAGATTTCCCGACGCGCTGGAAATCGTCGTAGATAATATGGGTGAATACGCTGATGCACTTAAGTGTCATCTCTCTGATTTTATTGCCATTATGACGCGCGGTCATGTTAAGGACTATGAGGTTATAAAAGGAATTATAGGAAAACCCTATCGCTACCTGGGGATGATCGGCAGTATCTCCAAAAGAAATGAAATATATTCCAAACTACGTGAGACCGGCGTTTCGGATGATCTGATAAAACAGGTCTACTCTCCCATCGGGTTGAAGATTGGCGGCGAAACGCCGGAGGAGATCGCTGTGAGTATTGTGGCTGAATTGGTTAAGGTAAGAAATGAGAAATAAGTGCAATGCCGCAACCAGCCCTTTCAGTTTCGGGAATCATACTCGCCGCCGGCCAATCCAAGCGGATGGGTCGGATCAAGCAGCTTCTTCCTTTCAGGGGGAAACCTCTCATTTCCCACATTGTTTGCACAGCTCTTGCTTCACGACTTGACGAAGTGATCGTGGTGCTGGGTTACGGGGCCGAAGAAATAGGAAGGAATGTAGATTTTGGCGATGCTCAAGTGGTCATGAATAATGATTACCAGGCTGGGCAGAGCACATCCCTTCAGACCGGTATCTCCGCGATCTCGGATCGCAGTGAAGCTGCGCTCTTTATTCTCGGGGATCAGCCCCTGTTGAACTCGGGTGTAATTAATCGTCTCATAGAAGAATTCGAACGAGAGAGGATCGGATTTCTTGTCCCCACGTTTCACGGAAAAAGAGGCAACCCTGTCCTTGTAGGCCGTTCATTCTTCCCCCACCTGGAATCTCTCACAGGGGATCAGGGAGCAAGGGCGCTTTTTCAGGAACATGCAGATCAAGTCAAGGATTTTGATGTGGGGGATGGGTGCATTCATATTGATATCGATACGCCGGATGATTATCTGAAGTTGACATCTGAGTATATTCCATAGACATAGATGGTATACAACTCATCTATCGAAAGACACCCATAGCAAGCTGTTGCTGACAAATCAGGTCTTATTGTGGTACAGGAGTGTTCTATACTTGTCAACTACAGGATTTATACAATCAGGGGGGAAAGAAATGACTTTTGCAGGAAAGGACATACTGACTACTGTCGGCATGAAAAAGAACGAAATTATAGAGGTCCTGGGGGTCAGCGCCAAGATGGAGGGAATCGTTAGAAATGAGCGCGTATCCACTCTACTGCAGGATAAGGTTGTGGCTGTCCTCTTCCTGGAACCGTCAACAAGGACCCGTCTCTCTTTTGAGACTGCAGTCAAAAGACTCGGAGCTAAGACGATCACGGTTTCGGATGCCAAGACCTCCTCTGGGGCTAAAGGCGAGACGCTGACAGACATGGCCAAGACCGTGGAGGGTTATGTGGATTGCATCATCGTCCGCCAGCCTACAGTCGGTGGGGCTCAGATCATGGCCGATGCCGTGGATATCCCCGTGATCAACGGGGGGGATGGCGCCGGTCAGCATCCGACGCAAGCGCTGCTCGATCTTTACACTATGCAGAAGGAAAGGGGAAACCTTGAAGGACTCAAGGTGGCTATGGTGGGGGACCTGAAATACGGAAGAACCGTTCATTCCCTGACCTACGCCCTATCTCCTTTCAATCCCAAGGAGTATGTGTTCTGTGCGCCGGATGCCCTACAGATACAAGAAAGCGTGGTGAATGATATGAAGGCCAAGGGGATCAGTTGTATAAAGACAGCGTCCATTGAAGAGGCACTTGAGGCAGATGTCCTCTATATGACGAGAATTCAGAAAGAGCGTTTTGAGGATCTTAGCGAGTATGAGAAGCTGAAAGGAAGCTATGTCTTGACCAGGGAAATTCTTTTAAAAGGGAACAAAGGTATCACCATTATGCATCCTCTTCCAAGAGTGGATGAGATCAGTTCAGATGTGGACGACCTTCCCAATGCAGCCTATTTCAGGCAAGCCCATAACGGCGTGTATGTCAGAATGGCCCTTCTGGCCCTGGTCATGGGCAGAGCCTAGAGACGGACAGACACGCTTGTTGCAGCGATTACTCGGTTGAAGACATGAAGAAAGAGCCCCGTAACCTAACTCTACAGCAAGAGATGTCTCCTGCTTGTCTGGAAGGCTGACACATCTTTTGTTGGTGTGATTTCATTGGTAGTGAGGCGAGTATGCAGACAAAGTATGATTTGGTGATAAAGGACGGATTGGTCATCGGCTCAAGGCATATAAGAAGAGCGGACGTTGGCATCAAGGCTGGGAAAATTTCGGCTTTGGTCCCCGGGCTTAGTGAGAACGATGCGATAGAGGTGATTGATGCCGCCGGGCAGTACGTCTTACCGGGACTCCTGGACGTTCATGTACATCCCGTGTATGCGGACACTATTGCAGACTGTTCTATATTGGGGACTTTTGGGGGCATTACCACTATGATCCACTATGCCTATGCCCGCCCCGGTAAAGGATTAGCCGATACAGTCAAACAGATCATAGACGAGGGGAAGGAAACTTCATATACGGATTTCGCCATCCATGGCGCCATGTTCGATCCAGAGAACCAGATTCGGGATATCGAGCTCTGTGTTGAGATGGGGGTGAGCTCTTTCAAGATGTTTATGACTTACGCTAAGCTAGGATGGATGACAGATGATTACTTTCTGGCAAAGGCTATGGATGTCATTGCCCAGCTTGGGGGCCTAGCCATGGTCCATGCTGAGGATGGATTATCCATTGATTACCTTGAAGACAAGTACCGGAACGAGCCTCCGAAAGAGGCTTTTCTGAAAATGAGGCCCGATGCTCTTGAAGCTGACGCTGTTTTCCGAGCGATCTCCATTGCAGAAGTTATGGATTGTTCACTCTATATTGCTCATGTCAGTGCGGCTCGCGGCCTGGATCCTATACGAACGGCCAGAGAAAAGGGGCAGACCGTCTATACGGAGACATGCCCTCAATACCTCTGCCTGACCGATCAGGCCGTGCAGGAAAAGGGGCCTCTGGCAAAGATCGGCCCGCCTCTTAGGACGGCTCAGGATACTGAAGCACTCTGGGAAGGGTTGAAATCCGGGTTGATCGATGTGATCGCCAGTGACCACGCTCCCAAGGACAAAAAAATGGACGAAGATTTCTTTGACGCCCCTTTTGGATCTCCTTCATCAGAGACCATGTTTCCCGTGGTTTATCAAAGAGGGATCAATGAAGGAAGACTTGACTTGTGTACTATCATCAGGTCCCTCAGTGAGACTCCTGCGAAGATCTTCGGGCTTTATCCCCGAAAAGGGACTATTTCCGAAGGTTCTGATGCGGATCTTGTAATCTTCGATCCAAACAGGGAACATCCCATCACACAGGCTACACAGCATTCCAATGCCCCATATACCCTTTATGAGGGTTGGGAATGTCTTGGAACTCCTCACACTGTCATGCAGTTAGGGAAGATCATTGTTCAAGATAGGGAAATGAAGGGAAAGAGAGGGCAAGGCAGTTTCATGCCCACAAAGATAAAAAGGCAAGAGAAATAAGAAACCGTAATCGATAGATGAGACAATTATGGGCCTCGGCGTTTCTCAGTAACAATGCGGTCATCTAGAATATGAAGATATGTGAGATGAAACTATGTCTTCGTCGTTTTACTTTGGATTTTTAAGCCGTGGATGTTTTCTCTGCTTCCATGTATTCCGTGATCACATTATAATGCTCCTCATCTAGGAGTTCCACTTCCCTCATCCATTCAAAAGCTTCGGAGATATTGAACAAAACATGGGGTTCAATACTCTGTGCACGGAGGTTTTCTTTTCCCCCTTGCTCCCTGTCCAGGAGTACAACCAGTTCATTAACGACACCTCCCTGATCCCTGGCTGCGTTTGCAGCATCAATAACGCTTTGTCCAGTGGTAATCAGGTCGTCTACCATCACAATTCGTTCGTTTCTCTGCATATCCCCCTCGATTTTTTTCTTCACGCCATGCTCTTTTCTCTCTCTTCGATAATAGAGCATAGGCTTGGCCAGTTTTTGGCTTATGATCGTTGCAAAGGGCACTCCCGCAGTAGGAACGCCCAGGATCTTATCGGTCTTGGATTCCCCGATTTCGTTGATGACGATGCGTGCCAGTGAGTTGGAGATCCAGTCCATGGAAATGGGATCAGAAATGGTTTGCCTCAGATCCACATAGTAAGGGCTCTTTTTCCCCGAGTGCAGGATATAGTCGCCTATTTTCAGGGCGTTATTCCGGATAAGATTCAAAGAAATGTATTTCATGAGATATTTCTTCTCTTCTTCCCATATCTTTTTTTCAATATCATCAAGCCTGACAAAAACCATTTCCATCCCTCCTGTCTATTTGCACTGTCCTTTCAAAAACTAGTGTCGTGTCCTAGAATTAACTTGAATAATAAGTACCTGTTACACAGATTCAAAGAGGGCATGGGGATAGACGCCCAAGCCCGTAACCGCTCCCAAAGAGGACAGCGTTCGGTGGACAGGCACAAGGAATGCCCATCGCTGTGGTTACATTGTTCGTGGGGTTGCTTCATAATATGCAAAATGATGGTGCCGTTCCACGACCTCTGGATAGATGGTGGTGAAATTGAAAAGAGACCCCCATGCCTCAACGTGTCATAGAGACTGCTAAAATAATGGAAGGTATTCCTGAGACATGAAACTAGCTTCCCAGAGTCGCGACCATAACGGCTTTAATCGTGTGCAACCTGTTCTCAGCTTGATCAAAGACCACCGATGCCTCTGATTCAAACACTTCCTCTGTGACTTCCATACTGTCCAACCCGAATCTCTGATAGATCTCTTCACCAATTACGGTGTCACGGTTATGAAAGGCGGGCAGACAGTGCATGAATTTTACATTCGGGTTGTTCGTCATTTCCATGGTCTTCTTGTTGATCTGAAACGGCAAGAGGAGACTGATCCTTTCCTTCCACACCTCCTCAGGTTCGCCCATGGAAACCCATACATCCGTGTAGAGGAAATCACAGTCTTTGACTCCCTCTTGAAGATTCTCCGTGATCATGAGTTCTGCGCCCGTCTCCGCTGCAATCTGATTAGCGTTTTCAACGATTTGTTCAGAGGGCTGGAGTTCTTTGACAGTCACGGAACGGTAATCCATCCCCATCTTTGCCGCACCTATCAAGAGTGAATTTCCCATGTTGTTTCTGGCATCCCCTAGATAGGCGAATTTGATCCGCTTCAAGGGTTTATCCGTATGCTCCATCATGGTCATGATATCGGCGAGGACCTGGGTCGGATGAAATTCATTTGTGAGACCGTTCCAGACAGGTATTCCCGCGAATTCGGCCAACTCCTCTGCCGTATCCTGAGAAAAACCACGATACTCTATGCCGTCATACATTCTCCCCAGGACTCTGGCCGTATCCTTCATGGTTTCCTTTTTTCCTATCTGGCTGCCGCTGGGTCCCAGATATGTCACCCTTGCCCCTTGATCATAGGCAGCAGTTTCAAAGGCGCATCGTGTC
Source organism: uncultured Desulfobacteraceae bacterium (assembly GCA_964520425.1). Classification (GTDB taxonomy): domain Bacteria; phylum Desulfobacterota; class DSM-4660; order Desulfatiglandales; family HGW-15; genus JAFGFY01. The sequence continues at coordinate 13,093 of CAZFMX010000036.1, read as the reverse complement.
CTGGTGGAATCCTTTTCAAAGATAAGGGCGATATTTTTCCCCTGTAACTCTTGCCGTTCTTTTCCGGATCTCTTGTCTTTCTTGAGTTTGATGGAAAGATTGAGAAGAAACTCAATTTCTTCCGGAGTGAAGTCAAGAAGCTTAACAAAACTCCTGTTATTTAGGTTAATGGCCATTTGTCACTCCTATTCTCTGGAACTCATCAAGTTGAGACCTTTGAAAAGCGCCCTCTTTTGCCCAATCTTCCGCCGTCGTCAAAGACTATGGCGGGACGAGCGGTGTCAGGCTCAAATTCTAATCCTCGAAATACTTTAGGGTATTCCTGGCTGTCCCGATGAAAATCGGGAGGGTTAGAATTTTCGCCTTCCTTGATCCTGAACAAAATTGAACATTTTTCAAAGGTCTCAAGTTCTTTAGTCCGTCTTTTTAATCTCAACAAGAATTCCTCAACTCCCTCTGAAAGTCAAGGGTAAATGCCTGCCCTGATCACCATCAAGATGACATCCGCCACAATAGCGGCGGACAAGTCTGCCATTCGACAAACTCATGACTAGAGTAAGTCGAAGGGCTGTCTTTATTCGCCTCAGGCAGGTTGCCTTCCAATACCCTTATCTCTTGTATTCTGGGTTTGATTGCTCAAAGCCAATTGACTAATCCATGTTTTGAAGTTAACATCCTTTTCAGTGGTAGGCCGGAATACGGCCTTTTAAAATAATTAAAGGATGCGGGCACACGACTCGATTGTCCTGAAAGTGACCCGTTTGAGACGGAAAAAGGATCTATGTCAGATTACATCAAAAAAATAAGTGTTCATGATGCTGTGGGAACGGTCCTAGCGCATGACATAACTCAAATCGTGCCGGGCCAGGTAAAGGGCGTCGGATTCAAGAAGGGACATATTGTCCTCGAGAGGGATGTCCCCGAACTACTTAAACTCGGGAAGCGCCATCTTTATGTGATTGATTTGCCCTCAGATCGTCTGCATGAAGATGACGCGGCTTTGCGTATTGCCAAAGCCATTTGTGGTGAGTCTTTGCATTGGACCGCTCCACAGGAAGGTAAATCCAGTATCATCAGTTCTGCCAATGGGTTATTGAAGATTGATGTCGACGCTCTTTTAGCGGCCAACCGTATGGATGATATTATTATAGCCACTCTCAAGACCAATACAGCCTGTAAAGAGGGACAGATTGTGGGAGGCACACGAATCATCCCCTTGACCATCTCCATACATCAGATCGAAACTCTGGAGCAGATGGCCCTCCAGACAGGGCCTATCATTCGCGTTCGACCTTTCCGACGGCTTAAAGTAGGCGGAGTCGTGACCGGTTCTGAAATCAAGGAAGGTCTGATCAAAGATGAATTCGAGAAATTCGTCGGCTCTAAGTTGAAGGCCTATGGTTGTCAATTGTTGAAGAAGATCATTGTGTCCGATGATCCCGACGCCATCGCGGCAGCCATCCAAGAATTGAGGGATTTGGACTGTGATCTGATTCTGACCACCGGCGGGCTTTCGGTGGACCCGGATGATGTGACCCGCCAGGGCGTGGATCAAGCAGGGGCTGAGAAGATTTTTTACGGCTCCCCTGTATTACCCGGGGCTATGTTCCTATATGCACGCTTAGGGGAAATACCTATCATGGGCCTTCCAGCCTGTGTCTATTTTCATCCTACCACTCTTTTTGACTTGCTTCTTCCGCGCCTGCTGGCAGATGTTCCCATTACACCCGATGATATCGCCGCTATGGGCCACGGGGGTTTGTGCCTGCAATGCGAGACGTGCCGGTTTCCGGTCTGCCCATTCGGTAAATAGACTCTGATATGGAGAAAACAGGCTAATCTTTCAGAACAGAAACTCGATTTTGCCTTTCAACGAGAAAAGGGCATGGGGTAGTCAGGCGGTTTAGGAAATATTTTTACTGAACCGCTGCGAAAAATGGCTCCGGGGATCGGCATGGAAAACGCGGAATACATTAAGCCGAAAGATTTGAAAGAACTCATTATAGCCATAAAAGGCGCAGGAGACATTGCAAGCGGTATCGCGTGGTCTCTCTTTCAGGCCCATATACGAAACCTGTTTATGATGGAGGTCCCGGAGCCCTTGGCGGTACGAAGGAAGGTCTGTTTCTGTGAGGCCCTCATTGATGGACAGATAGAGGTTGAAGGCGTTGAGGCGGTCAAGGTGGAGATGCCGGAGGAAATTCAGCAAGCCTGGTATCAGGGGAAAATTCCTGTTCTAGCGGATCCTGAATGGTCGACTATTGAGCAAATCAAGCCGGATGTGGTTGTGGATGCCACTATGGCCAAATGCAATCTTGGCACCCATTTAAGGGAAGCGCCGTTGGTTATCGGTCTTGCTCCGGGGTTTGTGGCCGGTGACGATGTTCACATGGTGATTGAAACAAACCGGGGTCATAACTTAGGGAGAATCATTTCGACCGGGGCTGCCGAGCCCGACACTGGAATTCCGGGAAACGTCGAGGGTTATAAGGACGAGAGGGTCTTGAGGGCTCCTGCTGAAGGGACTTTCCATGCGACTCGACATATCGGTGATCTGGTCAAAGGCGGGGATTTGATCGGCCATACTGATGGATATGAAATAAGGGCCGCCATTAATGGAAAGATCCGTGGACTTATCCGCTCCGGCATTCATGTGACAAAGGGATTAAAGATCGGGGATATCGATCCAAGGGGTGCTGCCGTGTCCTGCAAAACCATCTCCGACAAGTCACTTGCCGTGGCGCGGGCAGTGCTTGAAGCGATAATGAGGGTATATAACAGATAAGACCGTTAGGCCATTTCGCAGGGCTCGTCTTCAGTGCTCCAAAGAAAAGGGACTCTTTGACCATCAGATGACCATGACATCGTTTCGTGAGGAACTGCTCCCGAAGGGAGGCGGTGTGATCAGTCTTGTCGGTGGGGGCGGAAAGACAACCCTGATGTTCCGTCTCGCGGCGGAACTGGCTCGTATTGAAGAAACGGTTCTGACAACGACAACGACGAAAATATTTGAGCCGACTGAAGAGCAATCAGCCCACGTTATTGTCTCCGAGAACCCCGAAGAGGTGCTCAGAAAGAGCGTTGCATTCCTTCATCATACAACTCATATTACTGCGGCCCGGGAGTGGCTTGTTTCTAAGGGAAAGCTCGCAGGGTTTGAACCCTATACCATAGATTTCTTCATGAAAAAAGGTGGCTTTAAGTGGATATTGGTGGAAGCAGACGGTGCTTTCCGGAAACCCATCAAGGCTCCATCGGAACACGAGCCTGTTATTCCTGAATGCTCGACGTGTGTAATCGCCGTTGTTGGCCTTGATGCCATTGGGAAACCCTTAGATGACCGCTGGGTCTTCAGACCCCAAATCTATTCGCGGGTGACGGGTGCATCTTTAGGTTCGCCTGTGACGGAGCGGTCCGTGGCCTCGATCATACTGGCTGATGGGGGTCTAATGAAAGGGTGTCCACTTGAGGCCCAACGGATAGTGTTCCTTAACAAGGCGGAAGGAGAAGGAAGGCTTGCCGCTGGAGAAAGGATTGCATTCTTCCTCAAGAAAAAGGGGAAAGGAAAGATTGATAGGATTCTGATTGGGTCGGCGGAAGAGGGGAGACTGCGGACCATAGATGAATAATCCCAGCAGTTGTCGAGAGGTGTATGATGGCTGTCTTAGACAGACCTCACGAGATTATTCTCAGTGAATCGCAGATTGAGAAAAGGGTAAGGGAATTAGGGATTGAAATCACGAAAGATTTTTTTAACCAGAATCCCATTATTATTGGTGTACTAAAAGGTAGTGTCACTTTTTTGGCAGATCTGATCCGCTCTATTGATCTTCAGCTCAATATCGATTTCATTGAAGTCTCAAGTTATGGCAGTGAAATGGAATCTTCGGGAGTTGTCAGAATCCGACACGATGTGAAGACGTCCATCGAAGGACGAGATGTCCTGCTGGTGGACGATATTGTGGACACCGGCCTCACTCTAGCCTATCTCATGGAGAACTTTTCCAGAAGGCACCCAAGATCCCTTAAGGTTTGCACTCTATTGGATAAAAAAGAGTCAAGAAAACCTTGGATTGAACTGAAAATAGATTATGTCGGATTTGAGGTTCCTAGCAGGTTTCTGGTTGGGTATGGCCTTGACTATGATGAGAAATATCGCAACCTGCCGTTTATTGCGGCTATTTCTGAATAGGGAAGCCCCCCATCGTCAGCGGTAGACCCGGAAAGATTTTACCGTTCCAGCAAGAAACGAATGGTTACTTCATACAGGAGAGATGCTCAAAGGAGAGAAGCATTTCTTCAGTTCCGAGGCTCCCGGCCTGGTCTTTTCAGTGACTTATCTGCAAGGGAAACTTGCCCCCTCCGCTGTTCTTCCCGTCTCTTCGAGGCGGGAAGCCAGGGCTTCCCCCACAGATAAGTCACGAAAAGACGGCGTCCTCCCACCAGTCACAACAGAAAAGCTTCTATCCTTTGAGCTCCCTTCGAGGAGGTCTCCCGCTCTGCGTGAGGATCATCACTCTATCAACACCGTGACCTATATGATATGACGCCCCTGTTCTATGATTGTTTTACCATCTATGAGAACAGTGGGTCTCGTAAGGACCCCATCCAAGTGGATGGGTACGGATGTAGATCCCCCGAAGCTGACATTATTCCCGAGGGCCAGATGGGCCGTTCCCAAGACCTTTTCATCTTCCAAGGTTAGGCCGCAGAGTTGAGCACAGTCATTGGTTCCGAGACCGAATTCCGCGATAGTAAAGGCCTGGATTCCGAATGGCTTGAGTCGTTCAATCAACATATCGGCCTGCCTTCCCCTGATCTCCACGGCTCGGCCCTTATTCACGTCCATATAGAGAGGCTCTATCAACCTGCCTATGGTGGACATGGACCAATCGACCACAATGCATCCCTCTGCCGTCCCTTCTCTCGGCCCGATAGAGGCCTCGCCCGCCGGTATATTGCCCCAAGTGCCCTTGCGAATGTAGAGTCCGGTATCCACATGCCCTTTCATCTCGCTGACGCTGAACGTGATGTCCGTGCCGAGGGATGTTTTTACCAAAACGGTATCGGCTGCTGAGAGAATATCACTGAGTCTTCGGGACCTGTCCGAGACCCCCTGATAGTCTGGCAGGGCGGCCCGGAACAATGTTTCATGGGTAATTCCAGGCATAGAGGCTAGTCTGGCGCCGTTGCGTACGGCCCGGCGCCTTGCGTCGGTGTGTGAAAGAGATCGGCTGGTTGCCAGCAGGATTACATCAAAGCCTTGGACCTTCTCTTCCAGTCGAGAGAGGGTATCGGAATGCCAGCCTTCTGGGCCTGGTGGTTGTATTACGTTAAGTTCGGCTGCCGAAGTGATTCGTGATGCGGCTTTATAGATCGTCGTCCCCAGATTTTCACGGTCCGGATCGCAGACCACTAAACAGGATTCCCCCTGGCTAAGGCCCAGAGAGGTCACAAGCAACCTGGTCGCCGCTTGGTCAAGATTCATCCCTTTATGTTCAGGCATGAAATCGCCCTCTACAGTTCGTCGTCCTCTGGGGCGATCGATTTGGGCAGGGCGTCCAGGTCAACACCCTCCGCTGCTTTGATCCCTTCACGGAGCGCCTTTAAATTCAACTCTTCCGTCCCCTTCGGGACTCGGGTAACCAGTGCCGTCTCCAGGCTCTTTACGGACAAGGACTGAGAGATTCGGCCTACCGCACCCAGTGCGACCATGTTGGCGACCATTTCTTTCCCCATGTCTTTGCGGGCTATCTCAGTAAAAGGAATACATACTGCTCGATCCGTGGGGACTTGATGCACAAGAGAGGCATCTACGATCAAAAGCCCTTCAGGTTTGAGGATTTCAAAACAATGATCGCAAGAAGCCTGATTCATGGAAAGAAGAATATCCGCTCTGATCGCCTTGGGGTAATCGATGGGATTATTACCAATGATCACCTCCGCCTTGCTGTACCCACCCCTGGCCTCAGGCCCATAGCTCTGTGACTGGCAGACATCATAACCCTCATACACGCCGGCCGCTTCAGCGAAAATAATGGCGGCAAGGATAATCCCTTGTCCGCCTGATCCGCTAAAGATGAGTTCATATCGATCAACCTGCTTCATTATCCTGATCGCTCCTCTGTCTTCGGTGCCCCTGCCCGTTCTCGGATTTTTTCATACTCTTCTGTATAAACGGGCTTCTTAACATCTGCCAGCACGCCCACTGTGAATTTCCCTGTCAGTTCTTCAGCGGACATCTTGCCGGCCTTTTCCACCGTCACCGCGTGCTCTTTCATCCATTGGATCATGGCCACAGGATCAGACATGCTGTTCCGTTTGCCATATTGAGTGTGGCAATTGGAGATAACTTCGACAACACCGAATCCCCCGTTCTCAATGGACTTCTTAATCATGTCGCCGATGAGTATGGCGTGATATACGGTGGCGCGGGCGACAAAGGAAGCGCCTGCTGTGACGGCCAGTTCGCTGATGGAAAAAGCATGTTCAATATGACCGTACATGGCTGTGGATGCGTGACTTCCGTAAGGAGTCGTGGGGGAGGACTGGCCTCCGGTCATGCCATAGATCTGGTTATTGATAATAATGGCTGTGAGGTCTAGGTTTCGGCGTGCCGCGTGGATAAAATGATTTCCGCCAATGGCCGTTGCATCCCCATCTCCCATGATGGTAATGACATTGAGAGTGGGATTGGCCAATTTGACCCCCGTAGCAAAAGTCAGGCAGCGCCCGTGTGTGGTATGGAGGGTGTTGAAATCGGCATATACAGGCATACGGCCCGAGCAACCGATTCCCGAAGCGAGGACAATCTCGTCTTTCTCCAGACCCAATCGATCAATGGCCCGTATCAAAGCCCCAAGTATGATCCCATTTCCACAGCCCGGACACCATACGTGCGGGAATTTCTTGTCGTGACGAAGATATTCATGAACCAGTTTAGTGACTTCTTTTGACATAGAGGCACTCCTGAACAGTTGTCCCGTATGATTTCTCTTATGAGGTCATCTCTTCAATTCGGGGCATAAGCTCCTCGGGCGTGATCAGTTGCCCGTCGAATCTGTTGTGCTTGATGATCCGGCAGGCCGAGGAATTGACCCGGTTCACCTCCCTGCTGATTTGACCCATATTCATTTCCGGGACCAACACGGCCTTGCACTGGCTCAATACAGGTTCAACCAATCGCCTCGGAAAGGGGAACAATGTGATCAATTGCATCAACCCCACTCGAAGGCCCTGGCTGCGAGCCATGATCACCGCTCGATGGGCAGAACGGGCGACAGATCCATAGGCAATCACTGCTGCCTCAGCGTCTTCCATGAAAAGAGTCTCGACCTTCTGAATTTCATGGAAACCTTGGGATATCTTTCGGAAGAGGCGGCTGGTAAAGGCCTCGATCTCTTCGGGGCGTTGGGTGGGAAACCCCCGCACATCATGAACAAGACCGGTCACATGATATCTATACCCTCTCCCGAAGGCAGCCATACTTGGCACACCCGTACTATTGCCTTCGTATGGGACATACCACTCAGGAGGCGTATCCGGAGAGATCCTATCCGTGACCTCTACAGCGTCCCAAGCGGGGAGGGACACGGTTTCACGGGAATGGGCCACTACTTCATCGGAAAGAATGATGACCGGGACTCGGTATTTTTCCGAGAGATTGAAGGCACGCACCGTGATTTCAAAGGAGTCCCGGGCCGTGGAGACGGCCAACACGATAATGGGATGATCGCTGTGGGTTCCCCACCTTGCCTGCATGACATCCCCTTGAGCCGGGCTTGTAGGAAGACCCGTACTTGGTCCTCCCCTCATCACGTTCACCACGACGCATGGGACTTCGGCGGCGCACGCAAAACCCAGGTTCTCCTGCATGAGGGAAAAACCCGGTCCACTGGTGGCAGTCATGCTTTTGGTGCCGGCAAGGGAGGCTCCGATAATGGCCCCCATACTGGCGATTTCATCTTCCATTTGAATGAAGGTGCCGCCTACTTCAGGCATGCGGACAGATAGAATCTCACTGATCTCAGAGGCCGGTGTAATGGGATAGCCTGCGAAGAATCGGCATCCTGCGGCCAGTGCCCCCTCCACAATAGCCTCATTCCCCTGAATCAGTCTTATGTTTGGATGGTCTCCGGACATGTCCTAGGCAACCTCACGGGAGCCGTTTTGCTTGATGCTTATGGCAAAGTCCGGACAGTGCAGTTCACAGAATCGGCAACCTATACAGGCAGCGGGATCGGAGATCTCGGGCATACCGTCTTCATTGCGAACAATGACATTTTTAGGACAGAATGCCACACAGATACCGCAACGCTTGCACCAGTCCCGAAAAATGGTATGGGTGTATTCTTTTTTGAGTTTCTTGTTGCCATTGTTTGTTTCTAGAGTTGTCGCTTCAGTGTTCTTGGCATTTCCCATAAAATAAAGATCCTCTCATTGACCGATAATAACAGTCTCATATGTGACCTTGTTTTTTCCTCAATGAAAACAACATTATCTCATAACACGACTACGACGACAATAGACAATTTACTCATATACATCCACGAGTACTTTTCTGTGGCGGTATGCCTCTTCCTTTCCTGATCTGCCTCTTCTCTTTTCCTTCCGTTTTTAGTGAAGTCTCCTTTCTTGTGGGTGGTCTTCATGCCCTCTCTTCGAAGGAGAGGAAAGAGGGTTTTCCCCAATTTTAATGATACAAAAATGTATATAATCCAAAAAGGCCAACAGAAATGTATTATTCATTTTTTTGGTAGTCCTGGCTGAGTATGCTGAAAAACAAGCTAAATCAATTAGATAAGACGAAAAATCACTTGTGGCACACTCATTGCTTTCAGTAATCAACGACCTGGATCGAGGTAAGAAATCCGAATTGTGGATTGAAGGGAGGTAAGAATGATGAAGAAAATCGAGGCCATCATTAAGCCCTTTGTGCTGGATGAAGTGAAGGACGCCCTGGCGGAGTTAGGCATGAAAGGAATGACCGTGAGTGAAGTACGGGGCTTTGGGCGACAGCGGGGTCATAAGGAAACCTATCGTGGCGCGGAGTATCAGGTGGACTTTGTCCCGAAGATAAAATTAGAGGTTGTTGTTGAGGCATCCCTGACTGCACAAGTGGTCAATGCCATCATGACCAAAGGAAGAACAGGAAAGATCGGTGATGGGAAAATATTTGTGCTTCCTGTAGAAGATGCATTTCGCATCAGGACGGGAGAGTCAGGTGAGGAAGCCATATAGGATAGAAAGGAGAGTGATCATAATGAAAACCATTGGATTGTTTGTGTTGTTTATGGCCATAGGACTGTCAAAGGCCTGGGCAGGGGATGATCCTCCGACGGCCTTATCGAATAAGGAAGCGATTGATTTGGTTCAGTCCCACGCGGACTATGTCTGGACCCTGGTGGCGGCGGCCCTCGTGTTTTTCATGCAGGCGGGATTTGCGATGGTTGAGGCCGGTTTCACCCGCGCGAAAAACGCCATCAATATCATGATGAAAAACCTGATGGATTTTTCCATGGGAACCCTTGCTTACTGGGCTATCGGGTTTGGACTCATGTTCGGGATTTCCTCAACGCGCTGGTTGGGCACATCCGGTTTTTTCCTCAGCGATTTTTCACCGGGCGGTGATCCGTGGGTCCTGGCCTTTTGGATGTTTCAGGTCGTTTTTTGTGCGACAGCGGCCACCATCGTCTCAGGAGCTATGGCTGAGAGGACCAAATTTTCTGGGTATCTCATCTACACCATCCTCGTCAGCGCCCTGATCTATCCCATTTTTGGGAGCTGGGCCTGGGGAAGTCTCTACAAGGGGAACGGTTGGCTGGAGAGCCTGGGATTCATCGATTTTGCAGGTTCCACGGTGGTCCACTCGGTGGGCGGCTGGGCAGCTCTGGCCGGTGCCATCGTCCTGGGACCCCGCCTGGGCAAATACGACAAGGCAGGAAAGGTTAAACCCATCCTGGGGCACAATCTGCCGTTGGCGGCCCTCGGTGTTTTCATCCTGTGGCTGGGTTGGTTCGGGTTCAATCCGGGTTCCACAACAGCGGCAAATAAAGACATTGCCATGATCTTTGTCAATACCAACCTTGCCGCCGCAGCCGGAGCGACTCTAGCCATGTTCACCTCTTGGCTGAAGTTCGGAAAACCTGAAATAGGCATGAGTCTCAATGGCGCTTTGGCCGGTCTTGTGGCCATCACCAGTCCATGCGCCACGGTCTCTCCTTTAAGCGCCGTGATCATCGGGGCTATTGCAGGTGTCATCGTGGTCTTCTCGGTCCTCTTCTTTGACCGGATTCACGTGGATGATCCCGTGGGGGCCATCTCTGTTCATGGAGTCAACGGCGCATGGGGAACACTGGCTGCAGGGCTGTTCAATTTGGGCGGTACCTCTATGAAGATTATCGGTGTCCAGGTCCTTGGGATCGTCTCCTGCTTCGTTTGGACTTTTTTGACCGCCCTTATCGTGTTCAAGCTCATTGACATGACCATCGGCTTGAGAGTGAGTGAGCAAGAGGAAATGGAAGGACTCGATTTTTCGGAACATGGTGGCGCAGCTTATCCGGACTTTGAGATTTCTACATACACACAACAATAATCATAGAAAAGAATGAATATGAAAAGGGATGAAGGCCGTCCCACAAGCAAAGCTCGGGGATGGCACATCCAAACAGAAAGAGAAAAATTGGAGGATAAAAGAGATGAAAATGATAAAAAAGACAACCGTTTTCGCAGTGTTGATGGCCATGCTTTTATGTGGCGCTTATGTATGGGCTGAAGAGGAAGCCCCAAGCGGCGGTGCCGATATCGCGTTCATGACTCAGTATGTGTGGCGTGGATACGCCCTCAGTGATTCCAGCATCGTGATTCAACCCTCCATCAGCGCCGGCTACAAGGGGTTCGGATTGAATCTGTGGGGAAACCTGGATACCGATTACTATGATATGGGGAAGGATTTCAATGAAACCGATCTGACCCTCTCTTATGACAAAAGTTTCGGCATGGTGGGACTCGGTGTGGGATACATCTATTATGGACTCGAAGGCGATGACTCTCAGGAACTCTATGTGAGTCTGGGTCTGGATACATTACTGGCCCCCACACTGACGATATATAGGGATTACGATGCCTTTGATTCATGGTATCTCCTTTTTGGGGTTTCACATTCCTTTGAACTGACAGAAGAGTTGAGCCTGGATCTGGGTGGCTCCGTATCCTATTACGATTATGACGATACGGACTACAGCGAATTGCACGATGGATTGATCTCGGCAAGCATGTCTATTCCCATTGGAGAGTATTTCAGTCTTACACCGAGCCTTACTTACACCTTTCCCCTTTCAAGTAAGGCAGAGGCTGAACTCATGGACATGGATGGGGATGACTCCCACTTCATCGTCGGCGTGACCTTTTCAGTTTCATTTTAGAGAAAACCATTATGGCATGTCTTCGTTGAAGTGTCGGTAGCCCGGATCATGAAAGTCGAGGATATCCCGTCATTAGGCGGGATCATCCTCGACTTTCCCTTTATTCATGAGGGCGGATATGGCCCCACTGAACCAGACGCTGATAGGCATGCTCGGCCATTTCTCCTTGAGAAACGGCCTTCAGGTATTGCGTGTATTCTGTAGCGGCCTCCTCTCTTTTCTCCATTCCTTCCAAACAATAGCCCTTCAAGAACACGGTGTTGGGATTGCCTGGGAGCTCTTTTTCATAAAGGCTGAATTCTTCATAGGCCCGGTCGAAATCTTTTTGCATGAGTCGCGATGTGCCAAAGACTTGATAGGCCTGGGCCTCCTGAGGGTATACTTCCTGGGCCTTCTCCGCATAGCGTTCTGCCGCTGTAAACTTCTGTTGCGCGAGCATACACCGCGACATCATCACCAGACCGGCATAATCATCCGGCGCCAGGTTCAGGGCCTTTCGGAAATGGGCCTCTGCATCGGAGAACTTCTTATTTCCCATAGCCTTTTCCCCGTTTTGCATCTCCTCAATAGCCGCTCTTTTCGCACGCAGTTTTACCGTATGATCCATATAGCGATCACGATGTATGGGGTAGCCTTTTGCGAATCGATACTTGCCGGCCGTGGCTTCTACCACAGTCTGATACCTCTCATCGCTCATGGGGTGGGTGGCAAACATCATTTCAAGGGCATTGGGTTTATGTTTTGACATGCTTCTCAGGATATCCATCAGCCCGACCATACCCTCTGGACTGTAGTTGCTTAAAACCATATATCTCATCCCAAGAGAATCGGCCTCTCTTTCATTGTCGCGGCTGTACTTGGCAAGCAAGGCGCCCGCCGCAAAATTCCCCAGACCGGTGGCCAGGTCGCTCAGACCGCTGCTCTGTTGTTCTGCATAGGCTCCCACACCGGTGAGAATGAGGGATGTGATGGTCCCCTTGGACATCTGTTGGGCGGTATGGCGGGCATTGACATGCCCCAATTCATGACCCAGTAAGCCTGCCAGTTCCGCTTCGTTTTCCATCTCCAGGAGAATACCTCTCGTGCAGGCGATGCTGCCCCCCGGGAAGGCATAGGCATTGACATAGGTCGCATTGACCGCGCGAAATGAATAGGGCATATGGGGCCTATGGGTGTGCCCGGCGATCATCTTGCCGGTGTCGTCTATATACTTGTTAAGTTCCGGATCCTGAACAGGGCCATAGTCTGAGGAGAATTGGTGAGGTGAGTTTTCCCTATCAATCGCGATTTCCTGGTCCTCCGAGACAAACATAAGCTGAGACTTGCCTGTCACCGGGTTGACGGCGCAACCTGTTACAAAGCCGGCCGAAGAGAGGGCCGTGAGCCATAAGAACTCCCGGCGGCTGATTCCTTCTCTTAAATTGGCCTTCATATTTCCTCCTTATTTGCGGCCACGAAAAAAGAGGATTGTGTGCCGCGGTTCTCCCTACGTTCCAATCTCGGATTTTGGGCTTTCTGCAAGCCTTTCATATCAGCAGATTATCGCTGGACTTGAGATCATCTTAGTATCGTGTCCAGGAGATACCTTCCATAATTTTTGCCGGTTCTATGACACGTTGGGGGTATGGGGGTCTCTTTTCAGTTTCACCACCATCTATCCAGAGGTCGTG
>CAZFMX010000035.1:0-30780 GCA_964520425.1 uncultured Desulfobacteraceae bacterium | reverse complement strand
AGAACCTTTCCGGGTCCACCGCCAGAGGCGGTGGGTTTAGATCACAACTAAGAGACGGCAACAAGATCATGAAAGTGAAAGCTCACAAAATAGCAAATATTCAAGTAAATGAGTCCAACGAATACATCCTTATTCCGAGTCCAGCCCCCAGGCCTTAAACATATCCTTGTAAAATTGCGGTTGCTCAAAATCCGGGTGCATTGACATATACTGCTCCCTATGGGAATACATTTTTCCCCTTCCTTTTAAGCCTATTATAAACTTCTCCATCTTCTGCTGAGGTATGGCCAATATCATCTCCTCTTCTGCTGCCAGAGCCCTCTGGTATTCACCGGGATCAGGAAGTACGACACAGTAATTCCCTGTTTTTATGGGATCCACAACAGCATGCCCGCAAGAAGGGAGAAAAAGATTGGTAGTCACCTGAGGCTGACCGCCAAACATGATAGGCAGCAGTACACCCCTTAACTGGGCGGGATTCAAATAGACGAGGGTAACATCAGGCACAAATGTGGCACTCTTAAGGGGTGCTGTGAGTATCCCGATATATTTTCCAGTCTCAAAACTCATAAAGGATTCCACCCAAGCTCCTGTAGAAGCCGGCTTTTCCACTATTCCATAGGCCATGAGAGCTGTAGGACACCAGTGATCTTCCTTTAACATGGCCACGGTTTTTCTTTCACGTCGTGACATACCAAAAGCCTGACACTGGGCGATATGATAACCTCCGTCTCTCCTCGGCCGGAAAGCCTCTTTAGGGATATCTTCCTCTCTTTCCAGCATCTTAACCGCAATAGGCGAAGTTCTCAGAACTAAAGATGCTTCCAGTTCATCACCGAATTGATTCAACTGACTTAATTCAGAAGAACCACTTTCCTCGGTTTGCGCAGCTGAAGCGGTAGAAATGGCCACACCTGCTGTCGCCAGCACTGCCATACCTAGTCCTACTCCCAGAACCTCACGTCTGGTAAATTCATTTTTCATAGGTCATCCTCCCCTGATTTGTGTTGTTCTTATACTTTAACCATTACTGCATGAAATGTAAAAAGGATTGTGTCCTATTACTGGCATATCGGCCTTTGGCCTGTAGAGAGCCTCTCGTTCGACCTTGAGGCTCTCGACAGGAAAATCGAACAAGATAGAAAAGCCAGGTCACCAAACAAAGGCCACCGGGCCGCCAGAGACCACATAATACGGCATTCCCCTTCTCCAAATAGGTGGATTCATTTTAGCAAGAAAACAACTGCAGAAGTATGAGTAGTAACCATGTGATCTTGTTTGCTTGACATACAAGTCAAGACTCTCCTATACTCATATACCGAAAAAGGAGTTTTTATCAATCAACGATCTTTCTCAACGGAGACCTTCATGTCTGATTTTAAGGATGACCCAAAGCCTCAGCAGCCTGATGATCATGAGGCCGTGTCGTTACCCGACATGGAGACTGTAAGTTCGGCCTCTTCTTCGGACAGCCTATTCCAAATCCACGGCTATAAGATCTTTCGTGTAATCGGAACCGGTGGAATGGGAGTTGTCTACGAGGCGGAGCAACAGAATCCCAAACGCCTAATCGCGCTGAAGGTAATCCGAGGAGGTCAATTCGTAGACGAGTATAATGTTAGATTATTTGAACGCGAAGCCCAGGCGCTTGCCCGTTTAAAACATCCAGGAATTGCCGCTATCTACGAATCAGGGAGAACGTCTGATGGACAGCACTATTTCGCCATGGAATTGATTCGAGGCGACACGCTGGAGACCTACCTGAAAAAAACGACCGAAGCCGGCGCCTTGACTCCTGCGAGGTTACGTGAAAGGCTTGAAATCTTCCGCAAGATCTCGGATGCCATCAACTATGCTCATCAACGCGGCGTAATTCACCGTGACCTGAAGCCTTCGAATATCATCATACACCACGAATTCGATTCGGCCACCTCTCATACAGAATCTCACGTGCCCGGCATTAAGATCCTTGATTTTGGCTTGGCGCGAATCACGGAAACAGATTTGGCGTTTGCCACTATCGGCATTGAGATCGGGAAGATTCAAGGGACTCTCCCTTACATGAGCCCCGAACAGGTACGCGGCAACCCGGATGAAATCGATGTCCGAAGCGATATCTATTCGCTAGGAATTATTCTCTATGAAATGATCACGGGAAAGAGGCCTTACGATTTGAATCAAGCCATGGTGCACGAAATGGCTCGGATCATCTGCGAGGTCCCTCCCGAACCTCTCAATAAAATGTGGAGCGGAACCAAACGCCTGGACAAGGATCTGGAAACCATTGTCGTAAAAACCCTCGAGAAAGAGGCATCCCGCCGGTATCAAAACGTATCGGCTTTGGGTGAAGACATTTCCCGCTTCCTTACAGGCCAACCTATTCTGGCCCGCCCACCCAGCGCTATCTATCAACTGCGTAAGATGGCGTTTCGCCATAAGCTGGGATTTAGCTTCACAGTTTCTCTGCTGGTCCTCATCGCCGCATTTACAATAGGGATGTCAATCCAGGCCAAGCGTATCGCCAGCGAGAGGGACCGGGCGAACCGGGAAGCCACGCGCGCCAACCTGGAAGCCGCATCGGCCGTCCAGGTAGCTGATTTCCTCACGGGCCTGTTCCGCGTATCCGATCCTTCCGAAGGGCGGGGACGGGCCATAACCGCACGTGAAGTGCTCGATAAAGGGGCTGCACACATTGAGTCGGAATTAACTCACGATCCGATTCTTCAGGCACGGTTGTTGTTGACAATGGGGGATGTTTACCGCAATCTTGGTCTACTGGATCGGGCCGAGCAGTTACTTGAGCAGTCAGTGAGTATCCGCCTGCAAGAGCTCGGGCCGGAAGCTCCGGATACTCTGCGTGCATCGAGCCTTCTCGGAGTTGTCTACGATCTCAACGGCAAGACGGACCTTGCGGAAAAGACGCTGACATCCGTCCTTGAAAAGGAGCGTCGGGTACTTGGAGAGAATAATCCCAATACCTTAAAGACGCTTGCCAATCTTGCAAATCTCTACGATAGTCAGGGTCGCTATGATAAAGCATTACGGATGATGCAGGATGTATTAGAACGGCGAAAGAAAGTGCTGGGCGCCCTGCACATGGAAACATTGGGTTCCGAGTACAACCTAGCCGTTGCCTTATATCGGCAGAACGACTTCCCTGAAGCGGCGCATCTTCTCACCGAAGTCGCCTCCTCCTTTTCGAACGTCGAGGGACCCGATCATCCTCATACTCTTCTGGCGAAGGATCTGCTTGCGGAAGTCTACATGGAAATGAATCGCCTGGAGGATTCGCGGCGGATTCGCAAGGAAGTATATGAAACCAGGCTTCGGGTGCTCGGGCCAGAGCACATGGACACTCTTGCCACAAAGCTCGGCCTTGCCAACGCCGCTAGATTGGAGAAACGGTTCGCCGAAGCTGAAAACATGTATCGCGAAACATTATCCGTACAGATACAAGTACTTGGCCTTGATCATCCGGATGTAATGGCTACTCAAATCTCGCTCGCCACAATGCTCTACGAAACTGGGCGTTTCGATGAAGCCGAAAGTCTCTGGCGCGACACACTCCCCAGGATGCAACAAACACTCGGTTACAATCACCCCTATACGGCGGATTGCTACGAAGGCCTTGCTCTTATTGAAATGCATCACGGACGTCCTGACGAGGCCCTGCGTTTACTTCAGTCGGCAGTACGCGTCAATCCGCTCAAGAGCGCAAGATAGCGGGCAATTCTGCCTTCACTCCTCTTAAGGGGATGCCGGAATACGAGGATATCCTAGCAACAAACCAACGAAAGGATTGAATGAGGGTGAGATTTTAATCTCGACAAATGAAGGGAGATGGGCACAAATCGATAACTAGCTCGATAAAGTATGAACGTGGAGCTTATTCTTTCATGTGACAAGATGGATGAAAGCAATTGAGGTTTTTTTCAATTGCCTTTTTCTTTTACAGATATGAGAGAGCTGAGCCATACGTACACATCTACAGGTCAGAAGGAGGTAGCGACTGAAGTGAGGGGGTTACCCATTAAAGAATGCGTCAAGAGAAAAAACTCCTCTTCCAGAAAAAAATCTCCAAGGTAAAAGAACAGTTCTATCTCTTATTGTGGTTGGGCCGATCCAGTACTGTAGCCGCCGCTGCTGTATCCACTGGGCGACGCACTGGGAGCGCTGTAGCCACCAGCCCCGGCAGAAGCACCGCTTGAGGCCCCACTTGAAGATGCAGACGACGATGATGCAGTCGTGCTTTCTGCTTGGGCATTGCGAGGATGAGCATATCGTCTCTGCGAACCGGAATTGCCGGAATAGACTCTAGTATATCCTTGTCCCGCTACCAGCCGACCACTGCTAACAGAGCTGGATCCTCCTCCCCCATGGGGGACATAATTATAATTGTATGGGTAATACCATCCATAATATTGATACCAATCCCAACCCCAGTACTGGTAGCCGTATAGCAGATAGGCAGATGATGTCCAATACCAAGGGCTCATTGGCCAGTGGTAATGGGGCGCATAAAAATCAGATACCGTTTTGACCCAGGATAGGGCCGTTCTTTCCACTGTAAATTTTTCCGGGAATGAAAGCGCCACTACAAGATCCACGATCTGTGAAGGGACTTTGGCATCTGACAGCCGCACAAGCTGTTTTGAATTGACCGGGAAGGGACTGCGCATTTCTACCAGAGCGGCTTCGAGGACTTCCGGTTCGACTTTACTGCTGAGTTCGATGACTTCATCAATCGAGAACTTTGTGCCGGCAGACATTCGGGCAACAAAGGCCTTGCTTGGAATTATCGGGGCGGGACTAACGAAACCGTTTTCAACACTCCGGTACCTACGGATGGTAATGGCTTTTTCTTCTCCGCTTTTGAATAATTTGATATCCACACAATCTCCAATCGTGTCAATGATTAAGATACCGGAGATTTTCTGTGAAAGATTACCAGTGCAGCTTGATTCGCCCTTAAATAGCAGACGTTTTCCAGTTTCTGACCAGGAATACGAGTACCATCCTGTACATCCGTCCTTATTCAGTGGATGGCGCTCGCCGTCTGCCTCAATTTTTTCCTCAAACATAACCGTTTTGTCCCTGGCACTCTCCATGGTCACGAATTTTCCCTTTTCGTCAGGGCGTATGGTCAACAGATACTCTTCTTTCAAAACGGTCCCTACTGTGTTGATCGTGTTTGAAACCAAGCGCCAGGATCCGATCCAGGGTTCCCATCGGGCATTGAGATTCTCGTAGCTTTGGATATCCTGCTGCTCAGATGCCCAAGTCCCTGAAGTCAAAGGCAGGGAAAAAACAAGCGCAGTACAGAGAAACAGCAAATTACGGGCGATCTTACGAACGGAAGCCGCGCGTAGTCCGTTTTTTTGGATGAAGAACCCTGTGCGCCTTACCGAGAATAAACATTTGGATTTTACCTTCATGTTATCACCTCCCTAAAAGTGCCAGTATACACCAGCGGCTATACGAAGGCCTCCCAGATCTATGTCATCGAAGCCCACAAAATCCTCATCCAATCCATCACTCGCCAATGAATACCGGAGATCTAGAGTCAAGTACATATTCTTTAATAGATAAATGTCTGTGCCACCGCCCAGGTATACGACCTCTGTCCAACCGGAGGACTTCAAGGAAGCCCAAAATATCTCTAATGTTTCGTTATCCACAAAATAGCCTTTCTGCTCGAAAGTATAATTTAAGGCGCCTACACCACCTTCAACGAACGGTACGATACGGGAAGGCAGCCAGGCGTATTCGCTCAGCTGACGACCCGGCGATTTGAGTAAATACTTGATTCCGGCCGTTATTGATGATTGAAATAGACTTGTATTTTGCGTGATTGGAAGGCCTTGTTCATCGACAAAGTCCCGAAATTCGGAATCTTTGGATCGTTTTGAGTAATCGTAATGAAAAACCAAATCGACCTTTTCATGCAGTTTGAAGCCGAGGTCAAGGCCGAAATCCCATGCACGGAAATCGCTCTTTTCGAGAGTCAGCTCCCGCGTAACCATATCGAATATATCGCTGTCCGCTTGTGGAAAAAAAATACCCGTATGCAATCCAAAGAATCCCTTGGGCTTTCCCAAAAGAAAATCCGCTTTCTTTTCACCCATGTCGCTATCTGTAGTCCCTGGCAGCCCGGATGTCGATTCGGCAATTGCCTCACTTCTCATGAATAATCCGGATTGCAGAAATATAAACATGAATAAAAGAACCGTTATCTTTTTGAAACAGTGAATAGTGATCTTTCGAATACTCGGGGATTTCTTTGCCTGGAATATCATTTTAGCTTCCTCCCTTGATGATCTTCCTATGAATAATCTTAAGTTCTGAAGCTATCATTGCGAAGGGCAATACCTTGACCATTATTGAGATTACCCGATGATGCTTCCTCCTTATGATTAATATACTATCCTTTAAAGGCTCTCTTGCTTCTGACTGAAATCCATTCTTTACCTAAATACCCTTTTTCTTAATTTGGTACGGCTCTACTATTTTACTATCGGCATCCTGCATCCTCGCCATATCCCAATAATGTAACGGAAGAGACCCATGGTGCCACTTCAGACTCTCCACGGCGTAAGAAGAGTAATCCATATCCCCTTGTTCACGAGCAGGGGTAATGCCCCCGGGCATCTTATTGATATACTCGGGGTTCAATCCTATGGCCTTGTTGAAATCAGAGATGGCCTTTTCAATTTGGCCTATCTCATAATATGTACATCCCCGGGTGTAGTAGGTGTCAGCACTTACGGGGTCCAGCGCTATGACCTTAGTGAAATCAGAGATAGCATGAACATACTGGAATCGCGTTAAATAGGCACGCCCCCGGTTGGCGTAGACGAAAGCAAACCTAGGCTCTATCTTTATAGCCTCATTGAAATCAGCGATGGCCTTGTGAATTTGTCCTTGCTTAAAATATGTACACCCCCGGTTGTTGTAGGCGAGAGCAAACCTAGGAGTTATCTCTATAGCCTTATTGTAATCAGCGATGGCCTTATCAAACCGGCTTTGCCTATATTGTTCAGTCCCGTGTTGTATGTAGAAAAGAGCATTCTCAGGGTTCAGCTCTGTGCCCTTGTCTTCCGAGAATGTGGCTGAATCTGAGGCGAATGTCATAAAGGTTTCATTTTGTGCCAATACAATGATATCTACCGAATCCATGTTTGAGATGGGTTTTGAGACTGACCCGATGGAGCCAGATATGGATTGCTTGTCAGGAGTTTTTTTTGCCCGAGTTCTGGCTTCGTTCATGAGGATGGCAGGGCTTTTCCTTTCCAGTACCGGCTCATATCTAGGTATTCCCTGGAGCGTCATCTGAGCATCATCTTTGTGGGCGTCAGCCCTGACGCTGGATTCACCTGCCTGCAATAAAATCGCGGTATCATCGAGAGAAGTTAGTTCTTCCGACAACCCGAATGAAGAGTTTCCTTTATGGAATACTTCCTCACGTCTCAATAGCTTTGGGGCTTCCTTTCCCATTTCAGCCGTTCGGGTATGAAAAGAAGCACTATCCTGGTTTTCAGTCATCACCGGGGTTGTCCTATGAGGTGTCTGTTCCGGACCCTGAGCGGAAGGAGCCACATTGCACAGTAGAAGTGACACAAAAGATAAAAAGATAAAACATAGGGCGATTTTGCCACGGATCTGAGCAAACAGGGTCGGCCTGGTGTTTTCAAGAATGGAGCGAACACGGCTTGTTGTTTTTGCCATGCCTGAGATGAACGGCAGGGCCAGTACAAGATCCCTTTCATCACGTTTCTGTTGCCAGATTTCGTGAAGTAAAAAATCGGCATAGGAGATGGATTTGTTGGTGATATGAACAACGTGACTATCGCAAATATACTCCAGTTCTTGGTGTATTCTTTTTTTCGCCCAAAGAATGACCGGATGAAAGAAATAGGCTGCGCCTATGATTGATTCAACCAAGAGCCACCAGTTATGGTGTTGATGCACATGTTTCAGTTCGTGAAGCAGTGTAAATCGCAATCCCTCTCGAAATTCAGGCTTCAACAGATGTTTGGGAAGGAGAATCTTGGGTTTTAAAAATCCTATGACCATCGGTGCCGGTAATCGATCCAATGTCAATAAGCAGGGTGTTCGACGCAGTCCGGTATCAAGCGTACATTGGCGCAGCAACTGCAAAACTTGCGGATTTATAACCGGGTCAGGTAGTTTAGAAAACCGATTTGTATTGTATAGCATGGTGATTAATCGAACCAGGAAATAAAGAAAGACTAAAAGCCACGCCAGTGTGGCCATCAACATCCAGTTGACAGACAATTCGAATACCTGTTCCATGGGGCGAACTGTGGAATTATTGCTTAATGTGTCATGTACGATGAAGGTCGTTTCCTTACCCTCAGTCTGATAAGTGGAAGCCGTGTTTGCAGTTAGAAAAGGGACATCATTTGAGACAGCTTTATCGCCAGTGGTTGTTTCAAATAGATGATAATCAAGCAACTGCAATGTTTTCAGTGGTATAGAAATTTCAATCGGGTCAGGGAACAAGGCTTTGATCGGGTACGCAAGGGGCATGATTAGAAGCAGCGCGTATATCCATAGCTTTGGCTTACCCTGGATTTTCAGAACCCGCAAGACAAGTAAGCTCAATACACCCAGTATGAACACCAAAGCGGATGTTAATAATAGATACTCGATGATTGAGTTACTCAACTCTCTCATCTCCATTGTCGCCCTCCCTTTTTCTAAGTTCGATAATTTCGTTGCGAAGTTTTTCAAACTCGGTTTTGCTGAGTTTTTCCTCATCGAATAGCGTGGTTGCCAGTTGTACCGGCGATCCACCGAACGCCTTTTTCAACAAATCATCCACCAGACGCCTTTGTGTTTGCTGTTTTGAGCAGCTCGACATATAGACATGCGCATGGTTCGACTCATCACGCCTGACCAATTTTTTCTGAGTCATGATCTGCAATAGTTTCAATACGGTCGTGTAGCCGGTCTTTCGTGTTCGGTTGAAGATATTCTGTACCTCGCGTACTGTACTGGGGCCGACAGCCCATAGTACATTCAGGATCGCAAGCTCCGACTCCGTCGGTATAGGTGTCTCCTTTTTTTTCATATTCACTCCTTATCCTCGCTTTATCATGTTTCGAGTCACATCTTCATGCTCGGTGCTTAAAACGGTTTTTTTTAGTCCAAAACGGATACCAATCACTCAATCATGAATCGATTTGGTCCATAATTTCCATGGTCTGTCGCTCATCATCGAGTCTGTAGACTTTGCGAAACGGATAAACCCGTTAAAGAAGACCTATTACATGGCTCTCAATGCCTTGATTACACCATATACGAACTATTTCGTATTTGTCAACGAAAATCTTCGTAGTTTTGATAAAAAAATGCGTTTTCATTCTAACCAGTTGATTTTAATTTAAAAAAATTCGTCAGACTGAATTCGGAATTCACTGAAGCGGGGCAACTCTTTGATCAGGACAAATGATATGATGATAAATAGTCGGTTTCATGTCCGGCAGTTCAATATCATAATTGAGATCGGTTTCAACAGCTGTCCATTCATGCCATCAATCGTTTACTCAGAAATTAGGGTTTTTTGCGCTTAGAAATCAGGGTTTTTCCGATAGACTTTTATAGAATGCGCCTGTAGAATTAGAAGGTCTTCATTATATCTGTGTTAAGGGCTCTAACTTTTTCTTCGGTGGTTTTGGAGAGTAAAATGTCACTAAAAGAAGTCGAGAAACGCTTTGGTACTATCGCTGTCGATATGGGATATATCACGATAGAACAGCTTTTGGACGCGATGGAGATTCAAGTGCGAGAGGATGTGGCGAGGAAAAAACATCGAATTATTGGTAGAATTCTATATGATATGGGATTACTAACCTTCCCCCAAATCGAACGAGTAATGAGGTCGTTGAATTCAGACAGCGTTTTTAGGCACAGACAAAGTGATAATTTGAGTGATCAATAATGGAAAACGTGGTCTGTCCCTGACCTGTGAAAAGATTAATGAAGACAAGCGTGACAGAGGTGGCCCACACGAAGGTGAAATGAGGGGAACCGATCATTGATCACTGGTTCTCTTCCGGTTTATCACACTCGCCGCATAGGCCGCGCCAAAACCGTTATCGATGTTGACGACCGTGACACCTGAGGAGCATGAATTAAGCATCCCCAAAAGGGCGGCAATCCCTTGAAAACTCGCGCCGTAGCCCACACTGGTAGGCACACCAATAACCGGGCAGTCCACCAAACCCCCTACGACACTCGGCAAGGCACCTTCCATTCCGGCCACAACAATGATCACAGAGGCATTGGTCAGTCTTTCCCTTCGGCTCAACACCCTATGAATGCCAGCCACACCCACATCATAGATGGTTTCCACCTCATTACCCAAGAAACGGGCAGTAACCGCAGCCTCTTCCGCCACCGGGATATCGGACGTTCCAGCGCTGACAACCAGGATTGGCCTTCTACCTAGGATTTTTATGGGTTGTTTGGTGAGGGTCAAGATACGCGCTTTTTCGTGATATACACTATCCTTGAACTTGGGACGAATCTCCTCTGCCTTTTCCGTTGAGAGGCGTGTCACAATAATGTTCTCATCTTGTTTCGCCATTTTCTCCATGATGTCCACAATGTCAGCGACCGCCTTGCCTTCTCCGAATATGACCTCGGAAACCCCTCTCCGCAGACTCCTATGATGATCAATACAGGCAGAACCGATATCTTCATAAGGAAGATCTTTCAACCTTTCCAAGACCTCATCGGCCGACACTTCTCCTCTACCTAGGCTGGCAAGGAGTTTTCTTAGATTACCTTCGTTCACTCTTTGAGTACCTCATTCAATTACCGCTAGAGCCTTTTTACCCCGTTAGACATGCAGTGTCTAACGGGGTGAACCCACCGTTTTTGGGGCGGCAATCTTTATCCTTCCACCTTCTCTACCCAATCCCCATTCTCTGTTTTGCCTTTGCCAAGACACTCTCCGCAACAGGCCTGATTCTATCGGCTCCGTGGGACAACAATGTGTCGATATACATTGGGTCCTCTGTCAATTCCTTGTATCGGGAGTGAAGCGGTCTCAATCCTTCGATAACCACTTCTGCCAGTTCGGTCTTGAAATCTCCATAGCCTTTTCCTTCAAACCGGGCTTCTATGACCTCTCTTTCATCTCCGGTAAAAAGCTCATAGAGAATAAGGAGGTTGTAGATTCCCGGGCGACTTTCATCAAAAAGGATATCGCGAAGAGAATCTGTGGTTGCTCTCTTGATTTTCGTTCGAATCTTATCCGGAGGGTCCAATAGATATATAGTATTCCCTTCCCCTCCCTCACTCTTGCTCATCTTCTTCTCGGGATTCTCCAACCCCATAATCCGTGCACCGACGGTTGGAATTGACGGCTCCGGAACGACAAAGGTTTCTCCGTACTTACTGTTAAACCGTTGTGCAAGGTCTCTAGTAAACTCCAAATGTTGCTTCTGATCCTCGCCGACAGGAACAAGATCTGTGTCATAGAGCAGGATATCCGCCGCCATAAGGACGGGATATCCAAAGAGGCCGACACTCACGTTCTCTTTCTGCTTTTCAGATTTCTCCTTGAACTGGGTCATGCGCTGCATCCATCCAATGGGGGCGAGACAATTCAGAAGCCAGGTCAGTTCCGCATGGGCATGGATATGAGATTGAATGAAAACCGTACTCTTCTCCGGGTCTATCCCCGCAGCCATAATCAGAGCAGCCGCCTCTCGGATTTTCTCCCGGAGAGTGTTGGGATCTTGATAGACTGTAATGGCATGCAAATCCACTACGCAATAGATACAGTCATATTGAGACGCCATGGTCACCCAATTCTTGACAGCGCCCAGATAGTTTCCGAGATGCATATCTCCCGAAGGCTGAATGCCTGAAAACACACGCTCTTTCCCTTCTTTACCTTGAGGGTTCCCCATTTCCTGAGATATTCCTTTCCAGATTCCTTTTGATAGTCAAGTAGTTAGGTTGTTTTTCCTTCCATCCGCTTCTTCTCTTCGGTCTTTTTGCTCCGCCTCCCGCCTCTTCCTCATTCTGCAATTGACTTCCAACCTCTCCAATGAGAGTTTTATCACATCCTTGGCCGCTTCTTTTTCAGCCATAAAATCCCGGAAGAAGTCTTTCACCTCTTGTTCACACTCTACACCGCAAATCGGGATAATGGAAGCAATGATCCTTTCATAATGTATTGGATGGAGTTTTTCAAGTTCCTCCGAATGGGACACATACCACTCCCACATGAAGGGAACGGCATGGGGGTTGGCCGCCATATATGTGATGGGAACAAACTTGTTTCTGGCCGGTACCTTTTCCAGGGTATAGACCCGGGCTTTATCCATAAGCCCGTGGTCTCTAAAACTGCCTAAGACCGCGAGGAGATTCATCCGTTCATGTTCACTCTCAGAAGTCTCAAGCCTCTGCTTAACCCACTCAAATACGCTCTGATCCCCGTGTAAAGCTCCTGTCTTCATGACACTGACGACAATATCAGGGTGAATATTTTGTCCACGCATCAATAACGCGAACTGACCTGAGGCATACTCTGTAGCGCGCTCCGACCCGTATAATACCAGATGCCATAAAATCTGATCTCTTAGAATAGAGAGGCTCTGCTTTTCGTTTGGTACTGGATCATAGCCGATTTCTGACAGAACGCCTTCCAAAAAAGATTTCCCAACAGATACGATCTTTTTCTTCCGTTCACCCTTCATGATCAGGACGGCATGGAACAAATGACCGGCAATGCTCGTGAGGGGCAAAAAGGCATCTTCTTTGGAATAATAGCCAAGAAAGCCCAGATAATCATCAATAGCCATTTCCCCTGTTCTCACCAGAGCATAGAGATCATTTTGAAGGCCCCATCTGTCTTCCGAGGACAATTTCTTATTGGCCACTCGATCGCCAATGGCCTGCAGGTCCTCCTCTTTCGAGTATTTGACCCTGTAAAAACCTGTCTGTCCACAATTGACTTTATAGGCCACCACATCGTCCCCCACATCAATGTCTAGGCCCTTTTCTTCAAACAGGATGCTTTTTATCTTTGTTTGGCCGTTTCCATAGAAAACCTTGATACTCAGAGGAATGAGCCATGTCTGATCTGAAGTGTTCTCCAGGTATGTAAACCTTTTCTGATTGAGGCTCAGTTTCCTCCCTTTCCTCTTAACCTCCACCAAAGGAAATCCCTGCTGTTCGACCCAATTCTTCATCATTTTTGAGACAGGTTTGGATGAGACCTCCTCAAAGGCATTCCAAAGGTGGTGGCTGGAGGCGCATCCGAACTCATGTTTCTTCAAGTAATGTCTGACTCCTTCTCTGAAATCGTTACTGCCCATATAGCCTTCAACCTGTCTTAGGACACTTCCCCCTTTGCTGTAGATGATGGGCGCCGTACTCGTATTGATGACCACGTGCTCTCCGCCCGGAATTTCTATGGGGAAGGTCTCGCGAAAGGAATCCCTGTCAAGAGAACTATCGGTTTGGCCATTCAGGAATTGTTCCCAGATATCCCATTCAGGATGATAATGGGCTACAATGCCATACCCGAAATATGTAGCAAAGCTTTCATTGAGCCAGAGATATGTCCAGTCAGAGGGGCTAACAAGGTTTCCAAACCACATATGAGCCATCTCATGTGCGATAACTTCGCATATCCTTTGCTCACCTGCCTTGGATGTGATGCCCGGATAGTGAAGAAGCAGGTTTTCTCTGAATGTAATGGCACCCCAGTTTTCCATGGCGCCAAACGCAAAATCCGGAACTGCGATCAAATCGAGTTTGGAAAGAGGATATTTTATTCCATAATAAGCTTCGGCAAATTCAAGAGATTTCTTTCCGAATTCCAGACCAAACTCTCCGTATTTGGTCATCCCAGGCATTGCGGCCAATCGCACCGGTACATCTCCTGGGGCTTCCTTAACCTCAAACTCCCCCACACCGAAAAAGAGCAGATACGTTGACATCTTGGGCGTTCTCTGGAATTTGACAAGCTTTTTCCCATTACCCAGAGTTCTTTCTTCAAGAATCGCGCCATTGGATATAGCGTCCGAATCTTCATCAATCACCATCTCCACATCAAAGAAGGCTTTTTTGATCGGATGATCAAAACAGGGAAATGCGCGCCGTGCATCACTTTCTTCGAATTGAGTAACGGCGATGTATTTCTCTTTGCCGTCCGCCATATATCGACTTCTATAGAAACCGACCATCTTGTTGTTGATCTCACCAAAATAATCGAGCCTTAACTCGATCTCGCCGAACATTCTTTCAGGAAGAGAAACATTGACTTCCTCTTTATCGGAATCAACAGAAAAAGCGCATGCCACGAGTTGATTGTTCTTCTTTATCTCACAACTCGAAATAGCCAATTCAAGGGCGTTCAAACCGATTTCACGGATTGGTTCAGCTGTATCCAGAAGGACACTCGTGCTTCCCTTGAACTTGAAGGTATTCAGATCAGGCTCCAAGTGAATGGTATACTGAATAGGATTGACATCGTTCATACTTGATTATGTTCTCCTCATTCCCATGTTCCTATTTGCTCTCCCTTAGTCTTGATCTTCCAGTTATACAACCTCTTTAAACCGGTGAAGGGTCATGGTGTCTTTCGCCTTTAGCTTCAGCCCTCAATCTCCACAGCCTCCACCCGGACCCGTGCAGTCCCTTGTTTATAGAAGCCGAGCTTTCGAGCAGCTCCGGCGCTTAGATCAATAATTCGTCCTTCCACGAACGGGCCCCGATCATTAACACGGACAAGAATAGATCGCCCGTTCTCAAGATTCTTCACGCGGACATGGTAAGGAAGAGGAAGATACCTGTGGGCGGCACTGAGGCCGTCGGGATCAAAGACCTCGCCGTTGGCAGTCATGTGTCCGCCTTTCTTTTTTCGCGTCTCTATACCGTACCAGGAGGCCAAACCCTCCTGCCGGTAAGACTGAGCCTCTTTCACGGACATGGGCACATATTTTCTTCCATGCACGACATAAGGCGAATTTTTTACTCGACCCTGTTTGATGGCCTCTTTGGGAGATAAACCGTCAATGCTTTCGATCTCGTCTCGCGTCAGCGGGTAGCTGATAGGTGCCATGACCACCTTGAATGTAAAACCACCCACAGTGTAGATTGCTTTTCCGGTACCGATGGCAATTTTTGTGGTCCCCTTGGTCACCTTATATGTCGTCTTCACAGCAACTTTTCCCACTTTATAGCTTGCAAAGATACAACAGCCGGAAAGGACCAGAAGGATGGTACCCAATAGAAAGATCGACATACCGAGATGTACGTCCTTTGTTCTATCCATACGACCTCATTTCGCGGCGATCTCAGATTTACACAACCTCGAGTGAGTTCCCCATAGCGGGAGGTCTCAGGAAGCCCTCTCGGAGGGGACTCAAGGGACAGAGACTTTTCTTGTCCACCGCCTGAGGCGGCGGATTCCGTTCATTATTGAGCCTATTTGCCTAATTGGGATTATTCGGACTATTCGAAATCAACCAATTCCACTTCAAATACAAGGGTTGAATTGGGTGGTATGGGGCCCCGTTGCTTATCACCGTAACCGAGATCAGGAGGGATGATCAGAATTCGCTTTTCGCCCTTCTTCATATCAAGGAGTGCTTCGTCCCATCCCGCTATGACTCGACCGGTCCCCACTGGGATACGAATCGGCTCGCCCCGGTCTATGGAACTGTCAAATTTACGGCCGTCTAAGAACATGCCTGTGTAGTGGACACTAACCATTTTGCCGGAGGTCGGCTTGTCGCCGCTTCCCTCTTTCAGCACCGTGTACATCAATCCGGAATCGGTTTTCGTGGCATTGGGCCATTTTATCTTGATGATGGTCTGTTCTTTTTCGATTCTCTCTTTTTCCGCGTTGTTTTTCCGTTCTTCCATTCCAGACATTAGAGTGTCAAAGGCTTTCTGGTCCGCGGCAAAACTCTCTGCCTTGTCTCCAACCCGAATGATATCAATTCTTATAATCGAATCTCCCTGTTGAATGGCATCAACCACCTCCTGTCCTGTCACTACATGACCGAATACTGTGTGCTTGCCGTCCAGCCACGGCGTTGGGACATGGGTAATGAAGAATTGGCTTCCATTTGTATCGGGTCCGGCGTTTGCCATGGAAAGAATGCCCGGTTTATCATGTTTGAGGCTTGGATCAAACTCATCCGGGAAATTGTAGCCTGGACCACCCGTACCAGTTCCCAAAGGACAGCCGCCTTGAATCATGAAGTCTGCTATAACCCGGTGAAAAGTCAGTCCGTCATAATAGCGACCGCTGGTTCTCCTCTTCGAATCATTGAATTCCTTTGTTCCTTCAGCAAGGCCCACAAAGTTTGCCACAGTTAAAGGGGTTTTTTCAAACTCAACGGCAAGCAATATGTTGCCTTTCGATGTCACCATACGTGCATAAAGCCCATCTTCCAATTTCTGCTCTTCGGCCATAATATCACACTCCACCCAGTTCAACAGGACTGACCCAATCAATAGAATAGTCAATAAAAAAGACCTCATATTTCCCTCCTTACCAGCAAACGATCCCTCTTAAAAATGGATATAGCCGTCTGCGTCGATAATGCGGATCATTCTCCCAGCACTTGCTAACTTGGAATATCATGAGTCATATAAATAGGTTACTCATTACAGGGCCCGCCTCGTCTTGTCAAGGTAAAACTGAGCCGCTACCCCAAAAACCCCTTGCATATTCATACACAATTAGAGAGGATAAGTGGGGAGTCCATAACGTCTCAGAACACCTGGATTCCATCTCCTCGATCGCAATCGAGGACAGGCTTCGTGGGAACAACAAGAATGGGTCATGTGAATTTCTTGCGATCGAATCAACAGATAACCAATACCAGTGTGGTAGGGGGAGGCATTATGAAACATTACATGAGTTGTTTGCTTCTAGTCTTGATGCTCATAGGGTGCGCACCATCACGATTTCAAGTCACTGTTGACGAATATGTTGCCGCAGCACCAAAAGTGAGTCTGGGAATGTCAAAAGAGGAAGTGACAGAGATACTGAGGCCGTCCCAGCAGAGGCTAAAGAACACTGATATAAAGCAGCCGGATATATACGAAAAAGACGGTGTTCTCGTAGAGATTTTATACTTTCGCAGCGGATGGCAAGATGACGGTCTCACGACCGATGATGAATTCACACCTTATCTATTCAATGACGGCAAGCTTGTTGCCGTGGGTTGGGCAGTTTTGGGGGGACCGAAGTCGCAAGGACAAGCAACTTCCGATACAAAGTTCTTTACCCACCAACCTTGGGGTTATTGGCCGGGAATTATTGTCTACTGAAAAGATTGTCCTATCGACCATAACAAAGAAAATCGGCCAAGTGATTTATTCCCGGAGTTTCACTATAGAATAGCGGAGGTAGAGTTATCATAAAGAAAAGAGTCGTTATCGATGAAAAGGAGTGCATAGGCTGCGGCAGTTGCGAGGATATCTGCCCAGAGGTTTTCAAACTCAACAAGGAAACCGAGAAATCTATTGTCACCAAACCTGAAGGCGGCCCGGAAGAGCTTATCCAAGAAGCAATGCTCGAATGCCCTATGTCCTGTATTTACTGGGATTAGGGAGGAGCAAACAATCGCTAATAAAGGGAAAGGATAAGACATGCAGAATAAAGAACAGCTTCAAGCACGTTTCATAGACAATCCGGCAATAATGGAAACCTTTGCCGACTCCATACATGCTTTTAGTTTCGACGGCCAAACCATGAGGATTGAGTTTTGCACCACACGTCTTGATGAGCCAAAACCGCAAAATCCGCAAACGACAACACGGCATCCCATATGTCGTCTAGTCTTAACACCAGCCGCTACCCTTGATCTGTTCAACAAACTCCAGAAACTGGTCAATGCCTTGGAACAAAGCGGCGTATTGAAGAGGAAACCACACCCGCCTGCGACCATTCAATGAAGAGTTTGTCTCTATTGCTTCTACTTTTTACCGCCAAAAAAAAGAGGATGGATTAAATAAGGGAGAATATCATGAGTGATTATAAAGAACGTATCATTCGCTCAGCCAAGTTGGATGCTGACTTGTACGAAGAGGTTGAAACGGATAGGGGGGCACTGGGTCAAGCCATGGGAGTCGTTGTCCTTTCCAGTGTAGCCGCAGGTTTAGGAAGCCTAACACATGGAGGGACAAATGGTCTTTTGTTAGGGATGATTTCAGCCCTAATCGGGTGGCTTGTCTGGGCCTATCTTACTTACATCATTGGAACGAAGCTCCTGTCTACGCCAAAAACTCATGCGGATTACGGCGAATTGTTGCGGACGACGGGTTTTTCGGCTTCGCCCGGGCTCATTCGCATACTAGGAATTATCCCAGGGCTTTATGAAATTGTGTTTCTTGCGGCCGGGATCTGGATGCTGATAGCCATGGTCATTGCAGTGAGACAGGCCCTTGATTATGAAAGCACACTCCGTGCAGTGGGGGTCTGTATCATCGGGTGGATCATCCAAGCAGCAGTGCTCTGGGTGTTTTCTTTCTGATTAGCTAAAGCACATGCAGGAATAAAGAGTTGGAGGCTGAATCGACTTCTCAGCTCAGTTGTTCCCTGATCACATCAGCTATCTCTCGGGCGTAGGCATCGATTTCTTCCTGCTGCTCCCCTTCAACCATCACACGACATAGCGGTTCAGTCCCTGAAAAGCGCAGAAGGACTCTTCCTCTTTGTCCCAAGTCCTTCTCCACCCTTTTTAAAACGGTTTGGACTTCAGGAATCGAGGAGAGTTCCGGCTTGCTTTTTACCGGTACATTAACCAGGACCTGTGGGAAAATTGTCATCAACCGAGATAAGTCCGACAGGGAAGCCCCTGAGGATTGGACGACAGACACCAACTGGAGTGCGGAAAGCAGACCATCCCCCGTGGTGTGGTACTGAAGGCATATGATGTGCCCGGAATCCTCTCCCCCCAGTATTCCCCCTCTTACCCTCATCTCTTCCAAGACGTACCGATCCCCCACATCGGTGGCAAAATGATCTATTCCAAGGCCATTAAGCGCGACGCGAAATCCCATGTTGCTCATCACCGTACTGATGACAAGATTATTCTTTAGATCACCCCTATCCTTCAAGGTCTTTGCGCAGATGGTCAATATTTGATCCCCTGTCAGAACATTTCCTTTTTCATCAACCGCGATCAACCGATCCCCATCCCCGTCAAATGCAAGCCCCAGGTCCGCTCCTTTTTCTACGACTCGAGCGGATAATGTCTCAGTATGCTGTGAACCACAGCCTTCATTGATATTTTTCCCGTCCGGGGAAACAAAAAGGGCTTCCACTTGAGCCCCCATCCTCTCAAAGAGTATAGGAGCTATACGATAAGTCGCGCCGTTGGCACAATCCAGGACAATATGCATATCCTTGAACAAGAACTCTCCCCGCAGGGTATGCTGCAAAAAATTGATGTATCGCTCTACCAGTTCATCAGCCTGTTCTGCACGATTCCCTTCCCGCTGTTCCTTAATAGAACCATGGGTGGTCTCAGAAAGAAGCAGGACCTCTATTTCCATTTCCTCTCTATTCGTCAGTTTGTACCCTTCATCGGAGAAAATCTTAAAGCCGTTATATTCATAGGGGTTATGGGATGCTGAAACCACGATGCCAGCGTCAGCGCCGATATCTCGCGTGATAAACGCGACTCCCGGAGTGGGTATTTCTCCCAACAAAAGGGGTTTCGCGCCTTTTGACAACACACCTGATGCGATCGCGTCTTCCAAAACCTCCCCAGATAGTCGTGTGTCGCGGCCTAAAACAATCCTAGGATCGTCCTCTTTTCCTTTGAAGTATTCCGCCACGGCGCGACCCAGTCTATACCCCATTTCCTCCGTAATGGGTTCCTGGTTGAAGACCCCTCTAATACCGTCAGTCCCGAATAGTCTGCGCATATTCCCTCTCAGAAAAAAGATTGATATAACACCAAACCAATTGAATACACCTGTTAATTCGAGTAAAAAGAATTTTTTAGCACCATTTTTCTCCCTTATCAAATAAAAACTCGACCAGGCTCCATAGGCCCTCACCTTTTTAACTCGATAATAGACAGGTAATCTTCTCCATAGAGCGAACTAGGCGCATCCTCTATATATCGAGAAGCGGTTTGATGGTAGTATTGTAATCTTTTTATGACTTGACCCATAAACCATCTTCTCCTATACTGCGTTACCGTTTCCAGTGGAGTTTGGTCCTTCTTTGTCAGTCGGGCTTTTTTTTCGAAGGTATCCTCTGATAACGGAGTCTCAAATCATCGAATCGTTACTCGACTTTATCTGCAATAATAGAAGTAACATATTTGGAGGTTATTTATGGGAAAAGTAGGAATCATTGGAGTAGGACAGAGTGCCTTTGTACGCGGGTATCCAGGCTCCATCAGAGAGTTGGCCTTTGAGGGATTTAAGGAAGCGATGCTGGATGCGCAGATCAGCACGACGGATATTGATGCGTCAGTCATCTGTTCCGCTCCTGAATATGACAAACAACGTTCACCGGCCGGCGTATTCGCCGAGTATTTGGGGCTTACTCCCCAACCCACATTCTATTTGGAGAGTCTCTGCTCTTCAAGCAGCACGGGGCTAAAGGTGGCGTATTCACTGGTAAAATCGGGACTTCATGATGTAGTGGCTGTTGTTGGATTTCAAAAGATGTCAGAGATCTCCTCTGCCGAATCCCAAGAGAGGATGGGTCGAGGTGCGGATATCCAATGGGAAAGCCCTTTCGGAACAATGATGCCCGCATACTACGCCATGTATGCCAATGCACATATGGCAAAATATGGAACGACCCCCGATGATCTGGCCCGTATCAGGGTGAAAGCGGCCACTTACGGGCAGATCAATGATAAGGCCGTCTATCGCAAGCCGGTAACCTTTGATATGTTCTCAGATCCGGAGAGCCCGATGTCCGGCCCTGTCGCCAGCCCGCTTCGAGTGGGGGATTGTTGCGCGAATGCCGACGGCAGTTCTTGTGTCCTTGTGGCCAGTGAAGAAAAGACCAAAGCCCTTTCCAAGAAGCCGGTGTGGATTCTGGGTATAGGCGCTGCATCCACTACAGTAAACCTGGCTGGAAGGGATCTGTTCACAGGTTTGACCGTGGGACAAGAGGCCGGTGAGCAGGCCTATAAGATGGCCGGTGTCACCCCGAAACAGATCGATGTGGCGGAAGTCCACGATTGCTTTACCATTGCGGAGCTGATGGCCTATGAGAACCTTGGTTTTGCCAAACCTGGAGAGGGTAAAGACCTCATCGGGAACAAAGAGACCTATAAAGAAGGAAGCATCCCAGTGAACATTGATGGCGGACTCCTTTCCAAGGGTCATCCCATCGGTGCCACAGGTGGATCACAGATTCGAACTATCGTTCTCCAGCTAAGAGGTGAGGCTGGGGAGATGCAGGTCAAGGATCCGGAAATCGGTCTGGTCCATAACATCGGCGGCGTCGGACTTTATGGTAATGTCACTATTCTAGGGAGGTAGAACCATGGGAAAAAAGAGAGAAGTTGATGATCGATTTAAGAGGTTTGGCACAGTGAGTTTTGCCTCCACTACTAGGGTCAACGATTTCATCAGCCATTTGGATGAAGGCAAGGTTACCGGCACCAGATGTAAGGACTGTGGTGCTATATTTTTTCCACCCAGGGCCGATTGTTATAAATGTCTGACCAGCAATATGGAATGGTTTGATGTCTCGGGAACAGGTAGGCTTGTCAGTTACAGCAAACTGGAGTACGCCCCCGTGGGATTCGAAGGCGACTTGCCCTATTGCATTGCCCTCCTTGACTATGGGGACTACAAGGTCTTTGGGAGACTCGCCGGTGATCTGTCACCAGAAAGAGTTGAGGTGGGCATGGAGATGAAGACCGTGGTCAACACACTGCCCAACGGGCAAGTCAATTACGTGTTTGAGAAGGCCTAAGCCGCTGACTGAGCATTTCAAGCCGTATACGCTTGAGTAAATGACCAACATCTTCACTCGTCTTCATGACATTTATCCAATCGCCGATGAGGACATGGGAAAGTCCCTATCTTAATGGTCCATCGGTGGCTGCTTTTGTGCTCGAGTGCCACTGTTAAAGATCCTGCGCCACGGTTCGGTATTGCGCAGAGGGGAGATGAGTGGGGCCGGAACCCCAAGATCATGGAGGAGCCGTTTTTGAGACGATTTTTTGTCAAGGAAATAGTCACAAAAGATGGATCTTGTATGATCACGGGATCTGAGGCCCGCCATATCGCCAAGGCACTGCGGATGGGCCGAGGAGATCATATCATCCTTGTTGATGGCCAAGGGGCTCGCTATCAGTCGCTCATCGAATCCGTCAGTCCCAGGGGTGTGAGAGTCAAGCTTGAAAGTCGACTACCAAGTCCCTCCTCATCTCCTGTAAGAATCACCCTTTGCCAAGCCCTCCTTAAATCCCGTGCCATGGACCTGGTTATTGAAAAGGCCTCTGAATTGGGTGTTCATTCCATTCATCCCTTTATCTCAGAGCGAACCGTCGTCAAACTGGATGGCCAAAAAGCCAAAGAGAGGGTGAGACGCTGGCAGGAAATCTGTCACAGTGCTATCACACAGTCGGACGGCAGAACACCTGCGGAGATAGGCTCTCTCCTCTCTTTCTCAGACTTAACAATAAAGTATCAGAAAGAAACTGCGCTGAAAGTCATCTTCTGGGAAGATGAAGACGGAAAGGACCTTAAGGGCTTACTTAGGGAGTCTTCTCCCTTAACAGAGGTCATAGGTTTAGTGGGCCCTGAGGGTGGGTTCACACAAGAAGAGATCCGGATCGCCGAGCAAGCAGGTTTCACCCCCGTCTCTTTGGGACAACGGGTCCTGAAGGCCGAGACCGCAGCCATCACTATGACCGCCATTATTCAGTATGAATGGGGGGATCTCAGTCTCGACACCCCCTAATCCACTACACTTCCTCTCAATAGCATTCTTTCAGAAGAATTCTGGTTCGTCTGCTTAATGAGTACGTGTTTAAGAGGTATTCCGCGCAGGAAAAGAATGGTAAAGAATGTGAGTACTCTTTCCGCATAGCGGAAAGCCTCAAGCAGCCCCCTCGAAGGGGGCTCAAAGGATAGAGGCTTTTCTGTTGTGACTGGCGGGAGGACGCCTTCTTTTCGTGACTTATCTGTGGGGGAAGCCCTGGCTTCCCGTCTCAAAGAGACGGGAAGAACAGCGGAGGGGGCAAGTTTCCCTCGCAGATAAGTCATTGAAAAGACCAGACCGGGAGCCTCGGAACGGAAGAAAAGCCTCTGCCCTTTGAGCTTATCTCCTTGTACTAAGAAACCATTCGTTTCTCGCCGGAACGGTAGAACCTTTCCGGGTCCACCGCCAGAGGCGGTGGGTTTAGATCACAACTAAGAACGGTTTATATCAGGCGAAATATTTGATGTGATATGTCTGTCAGACTCGATTGAAACAGAAGGTCCCTACAGCCCGTCCTGCGCAGTAGCCTGTCCATCCTCCGTAGTAGGTTACTGCGGAGGATGGGCTACGGAGGGTGAACAAGCTGCAGCTTAATCCGTCCCCTCCTCCAAGTAATACTCATTCAGTCTATCCTTGACCCTGTCCAGAATCTCATTAAGCCAGAGCACATCGTCTATGGCAAGCCGGCCCGGCTTTGTGGTCGACTTGGATCCATCCTTTTTTGTGTAGCTTCTTGGACCGATCTGGACCTTCGGCTCCCCTTCCCCATAACGGTTTATAGAAATCATCAGGCCGGTCTCATCATTCTCCCAAGAATCAAGAACCCTATCCTTGCTCGCATCGTATGCCATTTCTTAGCACCTCAATATTATAATCAATCACCAAATTCATATTAAGCACGCGGGGGAAAGTATCAGATTTCTCTTTGACATACAAGGGGAAATTACATATGTTTCGACTTAAAGCTGAAGAGCCTTGATAGGATGACATGACGGGTTACCATATGTACATTATTCAAACACTTATTCATAAAGAAAAGGAGTGAGATAGAAATGAGTCAGCTGTTTGAAAATAATCAGGCTATAGCACTTGTCCTCATGGCGGCAGGTGTATTGATTCTCAGTATCATTGCATATCTTATAACGCATCACTTCATCTTAAAAGCTCTGAAGAAGATCGTTCAAAAGACCAAAACAGAACTGGATGATATTCTGTTCCAGGATATTATCCTGAGACGCCTATCATATCTCGCCCCAATCATTGTTATCTACAGTTCAGCCCCCCTCTTTGCGTCAGCCGAGAGGATCATCCTTAAGGTCTCTTTTGCCCTGTTAACCTGGATTATACTCCTTGTGATCGGCGGGGTATTGACCACCCTGAATAATATGTATGTCACCCTTGATATCTCTCATGGCCGTCCCATAAAGGGATATATACAGGTTGTCAAGCTTTTCATTTACTGTATCGGGGCCATTATCATCATTTCCAGCCTTGTGGGTCGATCCCCCCTGACCCTTTTAGGCGGTTTTGGGGCAATGACCGCGGTTCTTCTTTTAATCTTTCGTGACACCATATTATCCTTTATTGCCAGCCTTCAGATCACGTCCAACGACCTGGTCCGTGTGGGTGATTGGATTGAAGTGCCCAAATTCGGGGCGGATGGAGACGTGATAGATATCGCGCTGCATACGGTGAAGATTCAGAATTGGGATAAGACGATTACGGTGATTCCCACCCACAAGCTGATCGATGAGACCTTTAAGAATTGGCGGGGTATGGCACAAAGTGGAGGGCGGCGCATAAAAAGGTCTATTCTGATGGATATCGAGAGTATCAGGATTTGTGACGACGCCCTTGTTGAGCGTCTCAAGAAGATCCATCTAATCACTGACTATGTTCAGGATAAACTTCAGGAGTTGGAAGAATACAATGCTGAACAGCAGGTCGACACCAGCAGCCCGGTCAACGGACGCCGAATGACTAATATCGGGACTTTCCGGGCCTATGTGGTAGCCTATCTCAGGCAGCACAAAAAAATTCACCAACAAATGACTTTTCTGGTCAGGCAATTGCCTCCAGGCCCCAATGGTCTCCCTTTGGAGATATATGTCTTCACTAATGACACGGCCTGGGCTAACTATGAGGCCATACAGGCCGACATCTTTGATCACATTCTGGCTGTGGTCCCGGAATTCGATCTCAGGGTTTTTCAGAACCCTACAGGCAAAGATTTCAGCGGCTTGGCAATGGGGATGACTCCGCGAGATAGACCTCAAGATCTACTCGATTCACCATCGTGAAAGTAACGAGTGTCTCGCATCATATATTTGCAGATCGAGTAAGAAATGAGGCATGGGCTGTGGCGGAGAGACTACTGATGACAGTCCGTGCATTTCTTGTAGGGGGCGTCCCTCCCCTCCTGACTCATTTCTTTATGGCAGCCTCTGCAGTTCTTGTGAAAGGCGCTCTGTAGTTTCCTGACATTGCCTTGATCTTCTATGGGATCATGGCAGGCTACACACTTTTGCACAGAATCTCCTTCTTTCCAGACGTTCTTACCCTCCTGGTAGAGGTGGTGACAGTTATCACAGGCTATCCCGTATTCTTCTGAGTGTTTCTTATGGTTCAGTTTCACAGGTTTCTTGTTGTCGTTCATATAACCTTGGTTTTCAATGATAATCACGACATTGCTCCCCGAAGCTTCTTCATCGCCCATCAATTCGGCAGCAGGCTCGGTCCTCGACTCAACCTCCATCTCGACGAGAGGCACCGGAGGAATCTCCGCGATCTCTTCCACAGAAGAACTTTCTCTCTGCTCTTCCTTGGTTTGAGATTCGGAAGAGGGCGATGTTTCCTGTTGAGGTGGCTCTTCACCCCGTCCGCATCCTTGGGATAGAGATAAAACAAACGACAAGGCAAGACATACTACTGTAAGATGACTAGTTCGAGTCATTGTCTCTCCTTTCTACAGACAATCAAGTGTATTTCCCGACCGCAGAGCAGCGGAGTATGAAATCGTCATTCCGGAAAGCCCATAAAACAGGTGGTTCCTACGGCGGAAGCAGGAATATTAGGATTCATTCATTTTCTCTATTTCAGGGGCCATGACAACTATTGCGGTCATAAACCAGAACGGTTCCATGATCCGGACAATAATAAAGGTGTTTGCTCCGATTCCATGACATAAAAGCCCGATAAATCCTGCCAAGTAACCCATGGCTAATCCCTTATAGAAAGGATCAACGACCTCCTTGAAGGTTTGATACGCCAATCGAAACATAGTGGCCATTAGCAAAGTGAATGTGAGTACTCCTAATAGTCCTGTTTCTGTCATAACCCTTACATACTGAGCATCCACAAATCCGTAACCGGCCACCCCATATCCTAAAATGGGATGTTCAACCCAATCCTCGGCCGCTTTTCCCCAGCTTTTTAGTCTGGCAGAGAGTGAGGTATCCAGCTTAACACCGCCCACTTCAACGACATCCTTCTGAGTCTTACCCTGTGTGAATGTATACTCGATCCTTTCCTTAGCCGGCTCAGGGGCGATGAACGGAAGGCTGACTATGAGGAGAACAATAATCATTGCCACCCAATGTCGTTTCCCTGATAGCCAGACAAATGCCAGTATAGCCGGAATAACGGCCAAATAAGAGCTTCTGGACTGCGTGTAAATCAAAGGAACTGTGAATAGAAAGGTCAATAAACTGTAAATATACTGATCACGCAAAGAATTGGACATCAACCATAGTCCTACAGTGATTGAAATCATAAAGACCAGATACCCGCCAAAGGTGTTTGGCTCTCCTGCCCCGCCCTCAAATGGAGCAGAGACCCTGCCCCCACCGGGGATCTGCGCGATCCCGATGATAGAGACAATCACGCAAGTAATGAGGAGTGCCCACAAATAATTCCGGGCCTGTTTTTTGCTCTCAAGGTGGTTGGCTACCATGAAATAGATGATCATGTATTGGAAATATTTCAGGACAAACAAAAGGCTGGTCTTTAAATCGGCTCTTTCTGTGAAAGACGCGAAAAGAGTACTGAGAAGGCAAACGACAATGTAATAGAAGATGGCTTTGTTAAGCGGTGTTTTCAAGAACAAGCCCAGTTCCTTCTTGATAGACATCTTGCCCACCCAGCTTATTCCTATGATCACGAGAAGAAAGTCATCAAGCCTTAAGGTCACTCCACGCTTGAGGCTCCCTCCTCCTGTGGTACCCACGATGAACTCCGGACTCAAAAGCATAGAAAAAATCAAGATATAAAGGGCGATATCAGTGCTAACAAAACTGGCTATAGAGATAACGATGCCGGCAGTCAAGGCAAAAATCTGGAAAGTGGAAAGCACGGGTATCATTAGTGCGAGCGCGGTCAGAACAACAAGTACGATGACAAGGGGGACAATGAGTTCAAGGGTCGTTTGCCCGCCAATGTATGAATCATTGTTTTTGGGCTTATTGTCCAAGTGTCTTCCTCGGTAACGGCTTTTTTCTTTGGCAAGAGAATAATGGAGGTTTTTCATGGGAGAGATTATCTCTTTATTACGCGGCTTTCAATCCCACTCGATGTTAGATCCTGGTATTGGCTTTCGGCCCCTCCTTTGGTAAGAAAAGCGCCAATTAACAGCCGATATTCCCCGTCTTGGTCTTTTGTGACATACGGAGAGTATCCGAGTTTTTTCAGTGATTCTATTCTACTCTGGAGCTCCTCCGAAGATGAATAAATACCGATCAGATTGGCATAAACCGTTTTCTTAACTCTGCCTTCTTCCAACCCGTGCCTCTTTTTAAAGGTCTCGGCCTCCAATCGATCTTTGAAAGCTCCCACAAAGACTCTGTACCAAATCCCATTACTCACTTCCACCTTGACCCAATAAGAAATAAGATCTCTTTTTGCATAGTGGAAGATTACCTCCTCTGCACTTCGCACATCGCGACATTGGGAGACAAGGATAGAGTAAGGGAATAAGGGGAATCCTTCCGGAGGCATAGTTGTTTCAGACCCTACTGTTTGCTTTACATCCATCATTGATTCAGTAACAGGGGTTATGGCCTCGAACTTGGACTGTTCCGCGTTCATATCCGTCTCGGACTCGGAAAAGGACTTCTCTTGTTCTGTTGGAACAGGTAGGCTTGGAGTATCCTCTTTGGGAATGGATGCTTCAATAACCGTATCCTTTTTCAGGACCGTGTTTTTCGTGATCGGTGTTTTGATCTGGGTTTGAGGAGTGTCATCAGAGACAACCGTCTTCATCTCCGGTATACCCACATCCGGTTTACTGATCCCCTTTTCAGATCCTCTCTTTCCCTCTGAGTCCATTGGCTTCCTGTCAACAGGCGCTTCGAGGATGGAAGACTTGGACGACTCGATGATACCACTCCACCAAAGGATACCCAGAATCAGAAGAACGGTTGCTACCAATACAAGGGCCGAGTTCACTCTATTCAACATCCTCGTCTGTTTCTTCGTGGGTTTTTCTCCTTTGTTCCCTGAAGAAACCTTCTGACTTACACTTTTCAGCCCTTCTCTTACCCTATAGCGAAAGGCCCCGACGCGTCCAAGTCTGTTCTTTTTCTTCTTTTCTTCACCATAGGCGTAATTGTAGCTGTAATACTTATAGTCTTGGAAATCAGGACTCACATCCGCTTTCATGCCATTGAGGACAACGCCCATGAGATCACAGTGAACCCGGTCCAGCTGGGCCTTGGACCTTCTTAATAATCCCCTTGATACGGCGCCTACCCGATAAACGAGGAGGACTCCATCAACTTTGGCGGCGAGTATGGCGGCATCAGCCGTAGAGAGAATGGGAGGGGAATCAAAGAGGATCGAATCATATTCTTCTTTTGCTTCCTCAAGAAAATTCGTCAAGTGTTCTGAGTCGATCAACTCTGCAGGATTAGGAGGTATAGGCCCACTGGTGATGATATGGAGGTTGTCCAAGCCCGGTGTCATCATCACTTCTTCTGGACCCATATGTCCCATAATCATATCAGTGACGGTTTTGACTGTGTCACGCCAGGGATGGTTTTCCATCAAGACGTCGGTAAGGCCAGGGGATCTGTCCACACCAAACAACCCATCTACTACCGGTTTTCGCAAGTCGGATCCGACCAAAAGGACTTTCATTCCAGCCTGAGCCATGGTCATTGCTAAGTTTGCTGTGACGAGCGTTTTTCCTTCTTCAGGAGACGTACTGGCAACGGCTATGCTCTTAATCTTCTTTTCTGTCTCTTTGAAATGGATATTTGTCCTCAGAGCTCGGAAACTCTCCGCCATCATCGACTTAGGGACAAAATGCGAGACCAAATAGACCAATTGGTTTTCAACAGTCTCCTTAATCCCGTTTGGATACCGCTCCTCCAGGCTCTCCCGGATATCCTTGCCGTCGGCCTGAGGAATAATACCCAAGACCTGAGTTCCAAGAGTCTCCTCAACATCCTCGATGGCCCCGAGGGATGTGTCGAAGGTCTCCACGATAAATCCAACAATGATACCAACGATAAGTCCGATGACGATACCCATTGCAGCTGTGGCAGCCGTCTTTGGGGGATTAATGGGTTG
The DNA here is from genome assembly GCA_964520425.1 of uncultured Desulfobacteraceae bacterium. GTDB lineage: Bacteria > Desulfobacterota > DSM-4660 > Desulfatiglandales > HGW-15 > JAFGFY01. The sequence continues at coordinate 1,238 of CAZFMX010000035.1, read as the reverse complement.
TGTAGACACGAGAGCTTGCCTAACGATCGTCACTTCCTCAGGTTTTTCCGCCCTTCTGATTGATGCTTCTTGTTCCTTGGCCTCCAGAAGAACCGTCCTGTTGTTACAAGTATCGACCCTCCTTTTCAATCGGTCATATTCCAGTTTCTTGTCCATCAAAAGGCTGGTCTTTTTGTCGATGTCTTTCAATCCGTTGTTGAAATCTATCTTCTTCCTCTCCAACTCGTTGATCTCGAGTTGAAGAAGAAGGAACATCTTTCGGGCATTTTCGATAATTTTCCGGTCAATTCCCACGATCTCGGGGTGTTGAGGCGTAAAATCCTCCAACAAAGACTCTTTCTGAAGCAAGAGGCCCACAAGAGTATCATTGATGTTCTGATATTGTTTCGAGGCCTTTGTTGAATAGAAATCATGCCCTGAACCGGAGGGATTTTCGATAAACTGGGATAAACGCTGCCTTATTCCCTCCAGTTCTCTCATATCCTCGTCGAGCTCTCTGATATTGTTCTGAATATCTTGGTTTGCCTTCAACAGAACCTCGCTTTGCATATCCAGGGAAATCAATTGATTCTCATGAGTAAATTGGTTGAATGCCTCTTCCGCAAGGCGTAGATCTTCTCGTGCTGTATCAAGCTGCTCCCTAATGTATTTCAGGGCATCGGATGTTCGCTGCATCTGCTCTTCAGCATGATATTCCTTGTATGCTAAGCCGATTGCATTAGCGAGGTCCCTGGCAAAAACAGCTTCCTTGTCCGTCACCCTGATGTTAAGGATGTAGGTATATTCTTCCCGACTTACTTCAACTTGTGACTGAATCCCCTCAATGATAGGAATAACTTCTTCCTTGAGTTGTCCGTCTTCTCCTACAGCTCCACGAGGAATGAGTCCCAACTCTTCAGCGACCCTTTGAAGAACAGGAAAACTCTTGATCACCGTCATCTGAGTTTCTAGCGGATTGGAGAGAGAACTGGCAAAAAGTTCCTCAAAAGTGACATCTTTTTCAAACTTGATACTACACACAGAAGAATAAAGAGGGTCAGGGGCCTTTAGAATGGTAAGGAAGAAGCTGAAAAGGCCAAGGCCGATTGCAAAAACAGATACGACGAGTTTCCTTTTCTTAAGGATACGCCAGTATTCTCTCAGGTTTATATCATATTGCGCCAAAGCAGGTCCTTGCCCTTCGTAATCCTTCAATCCCTGAAGTGCAGGGGACTGAAATAGCCTTGATCAATTGCCCC
>CAZFMX010000034.1:0-31060 GCA_964520425.1 uncultured Desulfobacteraceae bacterium | reverse complement strand
CAGAGGGAAGTCTTGTCGCAAACCCGTTTTTCCCGAAGAGAATGATGGAGAATGCGTTGATCCAGTATCCCATCACAGGCTTTTCAAAATATCTCAGACCGTTCAGATGAGGGACGACCCAGTCGCCCGTGGCGACTATTTCCCTGGGGATCTCGGAATAACGGTCCTCGTCGGGGATGGAAATCGGAGCAACTCCCAGAGGAACGATATAAACAAGGAGAAAGAGGCCTATTATCGCTAGGGATGATTTCCTGATGAAACTGTTCTTATCTGCTTTTAGACTGTTGTCTGGCATGAAACCCATCCTTCGCGACCCGCGATAGTCTTCCTAATAATAACCGCCGGTTTGATTTCTAAACCCTCAGTCAGAAATGCCCCGAGCGGAACAAAAGATATCCCTTTTGATCCTGCCATTTTCAGGAACTTATCGAATAGGGGCAAACAAGCAATACCCTCCACTTCCGCGTGAATCGTGAGTATATTCAATCTTCCTGGTTCCATGAGGGTCATGACATATTCGTTGTAATTCCCGTCCGATATACCACCCTGTCCGATGACCTCATCATAGGTTGGCAGGGTCGTGGGGATCTGGGGCTGTGACAGGACTTTTCCACTGACAACAGGATAAAAGACATCTATGCCCCTGCAGTCGCTATTATATGTGAAAGGGAATTCTGACTTTGCGGTAAGAGCACTATCGCTGCACCTCCAGCCGGGCGCGGCGGAGGCGACGGGGACATTGCCGGTCATCCCGGTAAGCCTATCAAAGCCTCTCTTCAGGGAAAGGCGGACCTCATGATATCCCATATCGTCAATGTGTACCTGCCAGGCATGATGATCCCAGGCATGAAGCCCGATTTCATGACCGGCCTCAGAGGATGACCGAATTATCCCTCCCGTTTTTTTGGATATGACCGGTCCGGACCAGAACGTGCCTTTGAGGAGTATGTTCCAACCATAAAGACTGGGGGCCTTTGATCTCAACATTTTGAATAAAAAGGACGGGCGGATAAGACGCCATAGGTGCCTGCCCATGTTATCAGGACCGACTGAAAAGAAGAATGAGGCCGTAATACCGTATTCTCCCAGGAGTCGAAGGAGGTTCGGGACCCCATATCTCGTGCCTCTTAAGGTGTCGACATCGATCCTAAGTCCGACATTCATGAATCTTGACCAGCGGTAAATCCAGCGTCAGCAGAGGAAGGAGATCCGGAACCATGGGAGCCGTTTAACCCTAATGACTCATGCAGGAAGAAATCAAGGGTCTTTTCGACCGACTGTTCAAAGTCGACAACAGGACGCCATTTTAAGAGCCTGTAAGCCTTTCGGATGCTTGGTTTCCTGTGCTGCACGTCCTGGTATCCCGCGCCATAGTACGAGGAACTCTCTATCTTCTGGAAACCGGCAAACGGCGGGAACTCAGAACGCAGGGGATGTTGTTCAAATTTTTCCAGCAGCATCTCGGCCAGCCCCAGTATGCTGATTTCATTTTCAGGGTTTCCTATATTGATGATCTGCCCGTCGGAAAGGCTGTTCCTGTTTTCAATGATCCTGAAGAGACATTCGACACCGTCCGTGACATCGGTGAAACAGCGTTTCTGTTTTCCTCCGTCTATAAGCTTGATGGGAGATCCCTCAACCAGATTGAGGATAAGCTGAGTAATAGCGCGCGAGCTTCCGATCCTCGCGGAATCCAGGCTGTCGAGCTTAGGGCCTATCCAGTTAAATGGCCGAAATAGAGTAAACTTGAGCCCCTCCTCCTGTCCATAGGCCCAGATAACCCTGTCCAGCAATTGCTTGCTGCTTGAGTATATCCATCTCTGCATCCTAATAGGTCCGGTAACCAGATTGGATCTGTCCTCATCGAAGTCATCTTCCTCGCACATCCCATAGACTTCCGAAGTGGAAGGAAAAACGATTCTCTTGCCGAATTTCACACAATATCTCACGATGCGCAGGTTCTCTTCGAAATCAAGTTCAAAGACCTTTATGGGATTGCGGGTATATTCTATGGGTGTCGCAATGGCCACGAGGGGGATGACAATGTCACATTTCTTTATATGGTATTCGATCCACTCACGATGGATGGAGATGTCACCCTCATCAAAGTGAAACCCCGGCATGTTCAAAAGATGTCCTATTGAATCCGAGTGTAGGTCCATACCGTGGACATCAAACTGACCGCTTGCGAGGAGCCTTTCGCTTAATGCATTGCCTATAAAGCCGTTCACTCCCAGGATCAGCACCTGTTTTCTTGCCGGTGTCTTCAAGTGTCGATAAGAGCGCGGCCCAAATCTCATTCCCTTTGTAAGCCCCATTTCCCGGGCCATCTGTATTCCGCTCATGTAGATAGCCCCGTCGGGTTGAGCGAAATCGACGCGGATATTCCCCTCGCCGCAGGCGATGACCAATGGATCAACGGAAACCACGGCACCAGGCGATGAGCCCTTTTCTTTGGAAGGTATGTCTGTTACTTCCCAGAAGACACATTTCCTGTCACTGATATAGCTGAATGCACCGGGATAAGGATCCGTTACCGCCCTTACCAGGTTCCGGACATCGCTTGATCTATTCGTCCAATCGATTTCCCCATCCTCCGGTCTTCGGCCGCCAAAATAGGTCGCAAGGGAGTTATCCTGTGGTATTTTCGGGGCTTTTCGGGTTTTGATAAGCGGGAGTATCTCATCAAGCATGATTCCGGCGGCATCCCTCAATTTATCGTGAAGCGTCACAGCCGTATCTTCAGGAGAGATGGGTACCTTTTTCTGTATGACGATATCCCCATCATCCGGTCTGGGTGTCATGTAATGTAAAGTCACTCCGGTCTCCTCTTCACCCTTAAGGATGGCCCAGTTCACGGGACAGCGGCCCCTGTATTTAGGCAGAAGAGATCCGTGGAGATTGAGAGCACCGCACACAGGAATATCGAGAATGGCAGGACTTATCAGCTTGCGATAATAAAAAGAAAAGAGGATATCGGGCTTGAGCTCCTTAATTCGCTGGACCCACAAAGGATGATTGATATCTTCCGGGGCAAAGACGGGGAGACACCTCATGGCGGCTAATTCGGCAACCGAGTTAAACCACTTCTTCTCCCCCGGGTCATCCCTGTGAGTAAATACGGCAGAGATCTCGAATCCGTTACGCAAGAGTGCTTCGATGCCTATGCAACCGATATTATGATAGGCAAATACAATTGCTTTCATTTCATTACCCTTTCTTCAATCCGCTTTTTCCTTCAACACTCTGAATAAAATAACGAGGTCTGGCCCTGACGTCGTGATAGATCCTCCCGATATACTCCCCAAGAAGGCCCATGCCGATAAACTGGGCACCTATGAAGATAAAGAGCACGGCAAAGAGAGTAAATACACCTTCAGCAGCCCACTCCGGGCCATGAATGATCCTCATGATTAAGAGGAAGATACCGAATCCTATGCCTATGATGGATATGAAGGCACCTATTGTACTTAAGAGGCGGAGTGGATAGGTGGTCATGCTTGTCAGCAGATCATACTGGAGGGTGATCAATTTGAATAATCCGTATTTAGATTCCCCTTTGGAACGTTTGTCGTGGTTGACCTCGATCTCCGTGGTCTTGTTGGCGAAACTGTTGGCCAGCACGGGAATGAAAGTGCTTCGTTCATGGCACGCGATCATGGCATCAACAATAGGCCGGCGATAGGCCCGAAGCATGCACCCATAATCATGCATGACGATGCCTGTCGCCTTCTGAGCGGCCTTGTTGATCATGAAGGACGCGGCCCTTCTGAAAAAGGTATCATGCCTTGGTGTACGAATACTCCCTACGACATCGAATCCTTCGTCAATCCTAGATATTAGTTTTGGGATTTCTTCCGGAGGGTTCTGAAGGTCCGCGTCAAGAGTCACGACAATGTCACCTTTGGTCGCGGAAAATCCGGCCATCACAGCCGCGTGCTGTCCATAATTTCTATTCAGAATGATTCCGATAATTTTGCCTTGGTTTAGCCTTGCGGCCTCCGAAATAAGAAGCGGCGACCTGTCTGAGCTACCGTCATCAACAAGGACAATCTCATAGGGCCTTCCCATCCTATTGCAGACCAAAAGACATCGACTGACCAATTCCTCAATGTTTTCCTGTTCGTTAAACACGGGAATAACTACCGATATCCCGGCTTCAGGATCATTGTGCGGGTTGTTCGTCTCGGTATTCATGGATAATATTGGCCTCTCTAAATTCCGCATCCCGAGGGGATGAGTGAGTATTATGTATTTCCTGACAGGATATCCTTAATAGCCTCTACAACATCAGCTAAATCATCCCTGGTCATATCCGGAAACAGGGGGAGTGACAATATCCGTTCGGAATTCCATTCGGTATTGGGGAGATTGCCGTGGTAGAAGTCTGTTGACTGTGTGTAGTACTTATGCGTATGTACGGCGCGGAAATGAAGGCCGGTACCTATATTGCGTTCTTTCAATTCGGTCATAAAATCATCCCTGTTTATTCCAGCCCTATCCGTATCCAGACGGACAATGAATAGATGCCAGGCATGTCTAAAGGGATATGGCGGATCAGCGAGGGGCAGGATTTCATCGATTTCCATCAGACGCTCTCTGTATAACATGGCGAGTTCGCATCTCTTTCTGTTGAAGTCGTCAACTCTCGCTAACTGTCTGAGACCCAGGACCGCGGATATATCCGTCATGTTATATTTATACCCAGGCTCCAATACCTGCGCCTGGGGATGACGCCCCTGCGTTTGACGGTCATAGGCGTCGACACCTAGCCCATGAAACTTCAGCCTGCGAATCCTGTTCAGGAGTTCCTGATCATCGGAGCAGAACAGGCCGCCTTCTCCGGTGGTGATATTTTTAATGGGATGAAAGGAAAAAATGGATGTCCCGATACAACCGGTTTTAATCCCCTTGTATTCAGTCCCCAAGGCATGGGCGGCGTCTTCAACTATTGGAATCTTCTTTTCCGAGGCCATATTACGTATCGGTTCCATATCGGCCGGGGCTCCGGCAAAGTGCACCGGGATAATCAAGCGGGTCTTCTCTGTGAGACATGACTCCAGAGACTCCCTGGTGACCATCAGTGTATCTCTGTCGATATCCGCAAAGACCGGCGTTGCACCCGAAAGCAGGATCAGGTTAACCGTTGAGACCCAGGTCATTGATGGCGTAATGACTTCATCTCCGGGTCCGATGCCAAGGGCATAGAGCAACAGGTGCATCCCGGCCGTTGCTGAACAAAGAGCGACGGCTCCGGTGCACCCCACATATTCAGAGAATCTTTGTTCGAATTCGGCGCATTTTGAACCGGTGGTGATCCAGCCTGAGCGGAGAACTTCCGCGACCGCCTGAATATCCTCTTCTGAAATGGATGGTCTGGAAAAGGGAAGAAATTCAGTTCTCATATCCCTGCCTTAAACAACAGATTTTTTAGTGATATTTGATGAGAATTTAGGATAGTTAAGGATGATTTGTCAAGATAATTGCGATGCAAGAATGGCCGCGCCTAAAGCGCCGACCATTTGAGGCTCTTCCGGGACCAATACCTTCTTTCCAAGATTCTTTTCGAGTAGCCGGTGGGTGCAGGGATTTTGAGCCACGCCTCCTGCAAAAACCAATGGAGCATCTATTGAGACCCTCTTGAGCATACCCACAGCCCTGCGTACGACAGACTCATGCAGCCCCAAGGCAATGTCCCGCCGATTTTCTCCTTTGGCCACCAGGGAGGTAACCTCGGATTCGGCAAATACCGTACACATGCTGCTGATCTTGATCTGTTTTCTGGACTTCAGGGCCTCTTTTCCAAACCGGTCCAGGCTGTAACCCAGGGTCTGGGCCATGATCTCGAGGAATTTTCCCGTCCCAGCTGCGCAGCGGTCGTTCATCTCAAATTTAACCACCCTACCCTCATCGTTGAGAGCGATGACCTTGGAATCCTGCCCGCCGATATCCAGGATAGTTTTAACCCTCGGAAAAAGGGCCTTTGCTCCAACGGCATAGGCCTTGATCTCAGTCACTGTGGGTGCGTCAAAAGAGAGCTCGAAGAGGTGCCGGCCGTAACCTGTGGCCATGCTCACGTCGAACTCCAGTTCTTCAAGAATCTCTTCCGTCTCCTTCAGGGGATCGAATCCGGAATCAGTCTGCCTCGAGTCAATAATCTTTCCCTCTTCCATGATCACTACTTCAATGGTGCGCGATCCGATATCGATGCCGACAGTTCTCAATGGTGGCCTTCCTCTTATTTGAGCTGCTCAATAAAGGCTTCCACTCTGGTTTTGAGTTGTCCGGCATCCTCCATACCATAGTCGGTCTCAATACGAAGTGTGGGAATATTCTTGAGCTCTAGAGCCTTTTCCACAGCCATGGACTCCATGAGATAGGGTTGACAGAACTGGAGGCTGTAATGGATGACCCCATCGGCCTTGTAATCTTCGAACATTTCCTGGGCGTGAGTCAACCTGTCAGGATTAGGTGTAAAGATGGCACAGTCCACTTGAAAATGCCGGTCCACTATGGCATCCATCAGGGCTTCGACAGAATCGCCGGTATTGTCGGTCAGGTTGCGCGTACCCCGTTCTCCCACACAGGATTCCTCTCCCACGATCACGGCCCCGGAGGTCTCCACGATGGATGGAACCTTCCAGTTGGGAACCGCCATGGGGCATCCGGACAAGAGAATCCTTGGTGTTTCCTTAGGGAATACGCCTTCCCCGTTTTCGATTCTCGCCTCCAACTCGTCGCAGATCTTATTGACTGAGTCCGTAAAACGGACCGGGTCATCATAGAAAAAGACCTGGTTGGCCAATAAGGCATCAAGTCCCGAGATGGGGGCAGGATCGGCCTTACGAAGACTGGAGAGCCTGTGGATAGCTGAGCGTTTTTTATTGACGATATCAATTCCCTTCTTGAGTCGGGACTTATCTATGGTTACGCCTGTTAGTTTCTCCACGGTCTCTTTGAACCGCAGGTATTCCGACTTAAGAAGATCCCGTCCTTCCGGCGACTTCATCTGAGGCAGGTCCATGATGTAGAGATGCGGCACAAGTTCTTTCAGGATCTCGTAGGATTTCTTTTTACCGTCACAGGTATTTTCACCTACAACCATATCTGTGGCCTCGAGATATGGGCAGACCTTTCCAAGCTTGAAGCCAAAGGCCGACTTGATCAGCGAACAGGTATTGCGTGGCAGAAGCCTTTCCACCTCTTCAGTGGCAAAATCGGCCCCTGCACAAAGGCCTACGAGGGTGGCGTCGGCCGCTCTGACGATTTCCTCCGGTACAAACACGCAGTACGCGCCGATGACCTTTCGTCCTGCCGCCTTCTCGTCCATCAGCTCCTTAATGCGAAGGCCGTGGACCTCGCTCATCACAAAATCAAAGTAGCCCATGCCTTCAGGGCGATTCCGCTGGGACAAGAAAATATCCTGATAACCCTGTCCCAGGACCCCGAGCAAGGCGTCGTGCGCGGCAATATCGAGTCCTAAGTCTTTCCACATTTTCTCATATTCTTCACTCATCATCTCTTCCTCTTTAATCGTCTATTTGAATGATAAAGGCTTTATAACAACAACAATGAACCCGGTATGTCAAACTGGAAATTCCGATATAAAAAACGCAAGCTGCTGGAAAACCCGATAGGGAAAAGAAGAGAAATGTGAATAGAAAAGAAAGGGGGAAGATCTTTAAATGCAGATCGATGGGCGTATAGATCCGAAGGCAGGGGCGAGAGAGCGGATAGTGTGCGAGCCGACCCGAAAATCCTCCTTGATGGTTGGACGCTTACGTCCTGACCATTCTATTGTCAGGGAGTGGGAAATCGGGGGATGCATTCCTCCTGGGCGGCCCCTAATTCCAGGGCGCCGATGTCCGGTGAGCTGCCGACGGGACGCGTTCGATTGAAGAAGTCCAGTGTGTTGCCGGCCATGTATGCGCCGGCATTCACTGCCGGACTCAGGGGGTCTACCAGATCAAAATCCTTTGCATCGATTCCGGCGATGTCGGCGAAGCCGAGATCAACATAACCGGGATCTTCATGACTCAAGTAGTCGACAACAATATTGTTATTCATATCAAAGGCCGGATCTATCAGCCGGCCCCAGGGAGCGACGCCGTCCAGGACAAACAGGTTGTTGGTCAGATGCACGGTTCCGGGGACGAGCCTCCCCCCTTGCATTCCCGATGACTCAGCAGTGAAGATGATCCAGAGAATCCCTTCGTTGAGGGAACCCGGGTGCTGGACGAGGGTATTATTGTAGAAGTCTATACCTTCAAGATCCGTGTTGTTCACCTGAAGCAGTCCCATCCAGGCACTGTCGATGATGATGTTATTATGCAATGACGAGTTTTTAAACACGCCCTTGCCTTCATCACCAAAGTACGAGGCGACTTCAAAGAAGCCGCAGTTGTTGTACGAGAAGTTGTGGTGGATGTGAACGTTTTGGATGGTGCCGCCCGACGCCGCGGAGACCTCGGTGGCGCCGCCGTCGCATTCGCCGTTGGCACCTACCCAATCGGCGGGGCCCGTGCAGTTGATAAAGGTATTGTAGGAGACCTCACAGTTGGAGGCGTTGACGAAAATACCTTCAGCGCCGCCTACCAGGTTCGGATCCACACCGGGAGCCTCGTCGATGCCCATGACCAGATCGTGCACATAGTTGCCGCGTACGACAGAGCCCGGACCACCCAGCATAATACCGATGTCGCAGTCGTTAATCTCATTGTTGATAAATGTCGTGGCGCCCCCCAGAAATGCGCCGATCCCTCCGACGATACCTTGAGTAATCCCGTCTTCGTCCGGAGTAAAATCATGTACCATGGTGTTGTCGCCCCTGGCGCCCGAGAGATGCAGGCCGTCAATGGTGAGTGAATAAAACGAGAGGACCACCGGGCCTCTCCCGGGTTCGCTCGACACCCTGAAATGGGGCAAGGGATCACTTTCAGGACCATAGTTCGTGAACACCTTCACATTGCCGAACCATATATTAGGAATGGCCAGTTTTTCGTTAAAGACACTACCGCGTTTGAAGCGTACCACGGTACAACCGGGATCGATGGCCGATTGGGATTTTACCGGAAATTCCTCTGACAGGCCGTCGTTCCCGTCATTCCCGTTCACGCTGTCCACGTAACAGGTTATTTCGCCTTCGTCGTATGTATCCTCCGCCACGCAGGTCGTGTAATCATCAGCATAAGTCAGGTTAGAGCCGTCGTTAATGGAATTGATCTGTTCCTTTGTGAAGATTACCTTGTACGGAGGGCGTCCGCTACAGAAGCTGTAGAGAGTGATGCCGCCCGCATCGTTCAAAGGCACATCAAGGCTGAAGCCGCCATCTCCAGAACAGGTAAACATGTATTGACCATTGGCAAGAACCATGGAACAGACCGGCACACCATTGTAGGAGACTGTGCCGCTTACTCTCACCCCTCCAGCGACAATACTCTGGAGAGTGCAGACCACATCCAGTTCTTGGCCCCCAGCGTCATCTCCCAACTCAATTTGCATATCCACCCCATCTTCGGGGTCGATCGCCTGTTTCCAGGGGGCCCGGCCGCTGCAAAAGCATTGAACCAAAATCTGCCCCTGATCGTCCAAGGGCACATCTAGATCGAAACGGCCATCCCCAGAGCAAGTGAACATATGTTGCCCGTTGGCAAGGACCATCGTACAGACTGGTTCACCATTATACGTCGCTGTACCATTGATATTGACCCACTCAGCCTGGGCTTTTAAAGGAGAGACATAAATGAATAGAGCCATGCTGAGAGTCAGCACATTGAACGTGTGATTTGTCCTCATTTTTTCCTCTTAGGGTGATTTAGTGTCAGTGTTTTTATAGGAGCGGATTAGTTACAGATCCGAACGATACCTGCCTCAAGGGATATGCGGTTTTGAACTGATGATGTATGAATACTGGTGAACCCTCCATGGTCCTACTGCGACACCAATCCCGTTGCTTTTGCGGTTAAGCCACACTTCCTTTAAGATGCCATAATCGCTGTTCAATCATTGGATCAGGTCTTCGAACGACCCAAGTCAATCACCTTCGGCTGAAGCCGAAGGCTTGAGGGGCCAAGGAGTCAAGGGGTCAAGGGGCCAAGTGAAAAAACGATTATGCCTTCCCTTGAATCCTGGAATCCTTGAACCCTTGAATCCTGACTGTCGAAATAAACTCGAACTGACGTATTCGCCTAAAGGCGAGGGTTTTTCCCATTCCCAGAATGGGACATCAAAGATCTCTGAGCCCATGAAGACCTGACCCACTGCTTTCAGATTACTCTTTGACTTTAATCTGTGCCGGATCTGATACGGTTATGGACCCGCCACCGACCGGATTTTCATGAATGTCTCCGGTGACACAAATCGTTTTCCCTACATACAAATCTTTGTCAAACTTGTCTTTCAGCTCATCAGGCACCTCAATACCCACAGCACCCTGCGCTGCCACACCCGCGCCCATACCCAGAATGGTCATTCCCTGATTTGGCATAGTGTCAACAATTTTTCCGCAGACCGTTGCTTTTTCACCGATGTGCTTCGCAGCCTCATCAAAATTGTATTCCGCGGCAAATGAAATAGAGGCCGAAAAGCAGATAAAAACAATCAATAAGCCAAAACACCATATTCTCTTCATCATAATCCTACCTCCTTAACTGAATGAATGTTTCAACCCAAAATCAACACATGATTTCACATCTCAGAAGCCGAAAAAAACAGACCTATCTGAGGTGCGAGTATAGGAGAGGTTTGATTTGTGTGTCAAGGAAAAGAGGGTCCCATGGTGTTGTGGGTGTATCTCGTCAAGTTAAGTCGGATAGTTCGTCAAAGGATTGGATTTCTGCCGAACAATTGAGGAGCTGATGGTCTCCTGTGCTTGGTCAGGCGTTTCTCTTTGACCAATAGAGTGATTGACAAAGCTCTTGGTTTTAGATAAATCTTACTTAGTTTAGAATATATGCGTTAACCCTAATGTCGTGTCCCAGAAATACCTTCCATCATTTTAGCTGGTTCTATGATACGTTGGGGGCATGGGGGTCTCTTTTCAGATTCACCACCATTTACCCAGAGGTCGTGGAACGGCACCATAATTTTGCATATTATGAAGCAGCCCCACGAACAATGTACCCACAGCGACGGGCATCCCTTGTGCCTGTCCACCGAACGCTGTCCTTTTTGGGGGCGGTAACAGGCTCAGGCGTCTTCCATACCCCCTTTGAATCTGTGCAGCAGGTACTTATTGACACGACACTAGAATCGAAAGGAAGTTCCGAACAAACAATAGGCTATAGCCCTTAGAGTACCCCAATATTTTCTAAAAAGGAGGAAAATTCTATGCGCAGATCCCGTATCTTTTGGTTCCTTGGCATCTCTGCCGTTTTGACGGCCTTCCTACAGTCGCCGTCGAGTAGGATATTTGCCAAGGATTCATCAAACATCCAATATGAAGTCTTAAGCCCCTGGGGAGAGGCCGATCCCAAACCGCTCAAAGGAATATCCCCCAGACTGGACAGTCTTTCAGGCAAGAAAATCGGACTGTTCGCCAACTATAAACGCGCAGCCGTACCCATTGCATTGTCGCTAAAAGAAAAGTTGGAGTCCAAGTATCCTGACTCCAGGTTCAGTGTCTATCACTCTGATCAATGGAACGTCACCGAGATAGAGACTGAAAACGGTGAAGCATTTAGAAAATGGATTAAAGGAAATGACGCCATCATTCTCATGGTAGGAGATTGAGGGTCCTGCACCAAGTTTCTCGTCTACAATGGAATGTCGATCGAGGAACTTGACACGCCGGTCGTGTTACTGGCGAATCCAGGTTTCGTGAGGGACGCGCAATCCGCGGCATCCAATAAAGGGATGCCCGTGATCCGAACGCTGCCGTTGAATGTGGCCTGCGAATCCACTGTTCCGGAAGATATCAATGCCGGAACATCGGAAGCCATGCCCGGGATTATAGATGCTTTGACCAGGCCGCTGACTGACCATGAGAAATCCCCCAAATGGTCGACTGAATCACCTCTGAGGATTGCTTTCAAGGGCAATTATGAAGATGTGAACCGCTTCTTTTACAGAAAAGGTTGGGGAGATGGCCTTCCCATTGTTCCGCCCACTGAAGAAACGGTTAAGGAGATGATGAAAGGCAGCGATCTGCCGTCGAATCATGTCGTCGCGAAGGTGATTCCAAGGCAGGGTAAAGCCACAATTGAGAAAATTGCCATCAATGCCGTCATGGCAGGAGCTCTTCCCACCCACATGCCGGTTATCATAGCCGCAGTCGAAGCTTTTGCAGATCCGAAAACCAGGTTTGACACCTTTGAGGTCAGCACAGGTTCCTGGGCGCCATTCCTGGCTATCAACGGGCCGATACGCGATCAAATTCGTATCAATTACGGCTCTGGCGCTCTCAGTCCGGGAGATATAGCCAACGCCGCAATCGGCAGGGCTTTAGGATTGATTGTCAAGAATATAGGTGGAGCACGCAAGGGCATCGAGGACATGGGGGTCATCGGTAATCCCTTAAAATATACGCTTATTATCGGCGAGAATGAAGAGGAGAGCCCATGGGAACCGCTCCATGTGGCGCGGGGCTTTAAGAAAGAAGAGAACACCCTGACGGTCTTTTTCCCAAATAGCTATACCCAGGCTGTGCCGCAGGGGACTGATGCCGAAGGCATTGCTAGAGGTATGCTGGGTATGAATCCATGGAGTATGTCCTGCTTCATCGTCATCCCATCACACGCAAAAATTCTGGCAAGTGAAGGATGGACCAAGAAAAGACTCAAGGAATTCCTTTTAACAGGAGCAGACTCCCCCATAGATTCCTTTCTGAAAAGACAGGGAGAAGAAAAGAGTAAGGATGTCCTCTCGCAACCTCCGGCTGCGATTGATACGGGCAGTCTAATGATTCTGGTAGCTGGCGGGCCGGGCGCCTGGACAGGTCTGCTCAAGAGTGTTGGCGGGATCAAGAACGATTTCGTCACAAAGAAAATCGATCTTCCACGGGACTGGGATGCACTGGTCAAAAAGTATAGGAATGTCGTGCCAACATACGTGGCGTATTAACACATTCTGAAGGAAGACGAGGAAGGGAAAATAATTACCGAAATCAAGGATGTCTCCAATACCCTATGGCTTTTCGAACGGGCGACAAAAAAGGAGAGGGAGAAATAGTATATTCTCCCTCTCGACGTGAACTAAAGCAACACTGATTTGGACTCAGGTACTACCCTAGACTTTTAGACGTAACGTCAAAGACTTCCGTTTTGTTAGTATATGGATCTTCGTTCACCCCACTAGTCAACCACCTTCGGCTGAAGCCGAAGGCTTGAGGGTCCAAGGAGTCAAGGGATCAAGGGGTCAAGTGAAAAAACGATTATGCCTTCCCTTGAATCCTGACTGTCTAATTCTGGACTAATCATGGCGAAGACTTTTAAATACATTGATGGACTGATACCCATACCCCGCGCGATAGTCCACGGTGCCGTCAATGCCTGAATCCTCTTCATACAGCGTCAGGTTGCCGTTGGCATCGTAGGTTCCGACATCGCGGTAATCCATCGTACCGTCTGCATCATAATCGATTTCACGCATTGTCGTATTACCGTTGGCATCATAGGTCATCAGAGCCTGCATATCCGCAATTCCGTCTCCATTCGAATCATATTCATATCCAGTCATGTTGTAGTTGTCATCGTAACCGCCGGTTTCGCGGTAATCCACAATACCGTCTGCATCATAATCAGCTTCATACATCGTCCGGTTTCCGTCTTCGTCATAGGCATATCTCTCGCGTCCATCCGCGGTGCCGTCACCATCATCATCGCATTCACTCATCATAAGGTTGCCGACAGCATCGTAAACAGAGGTACAGCGGATATCGACGTAATCGTCTCCATAGTAATCGTATTCTACCATCGTCTTGTTTCCGCCGGTGTCGTAGGAATACATGGTGCGGTCATCCACGGTTCCATCAGCATTGGTATCGAGTTCCACTATCGTCTCGTTGCCGTATGCATCATAGAAAGAGGTTTGACGATAGTCTATAACGCCATCAACACCCTCATCGAACTCAGATAACGTCCGGTTGCCATATGCATCATAGAAAGAGGTACGACGAAACTCTAAGACGCCGTCGGCATTCATATCCCTTTCATATACTATTTCATTGCCATCACCATCGTAGGTATACATGCTACAGGAATCCACGGTTCCGTCAGCATCGGTATCATTTTCATACATCGTTCGGTTACCGTGAGTGTCGTAGGTATACAGAGTGCGGCTGTCTACAGTGCCGTCTCCATCCGAATCTGTCTCTTCCATAGCCAGATTGCCGTCGACATTGTGAGTAAATACAAGGCGGTAGTCTATTGCTTCATCGCCATCTGAATCGATCTCGATCCTGTTTCGAGCGTCGATCCCGGACGATACGGCGAGTCCTTCATACAGGGTATCAAGCGCATATAGTGGATGCCGAATGGTCCGTGTGCCGCCCCAAAGGCCTTCGCTCCTCCCTGCTGCAATCAGCTTCCTGAACTGGAAATCTTCAGGAAACTCGTCATATTTCTGCGCAAAATTGATTCTAATGCCTGTTGTAAGCGCGTGTATTCGGTCCGGAATTTGAATATCGTTGGAGAAATCACCATCCTCATCAAGGCTCTGGAGAAAAACGGTTATGTTTGTCGCTGTTTCAAACGGCGTCCCGAATCTGCTTTTATTCACCCGGTTCATTGTTCTGACGATCTCAAGGTTCGTCTGCGGCGGTGTTATCCTGGCAAGATCAAAGGGCGTAATCCTTGACGCCCCTGTAGCCTGCCCGATCAGGATGCCTCCTATGTAGAAGGTTACGGTCTCTCCTTCCGCATATTGAAAAGAACCATCTGCACCGGTATAGCCTGACTGGGATGCCGTACGGTACTGCAATCCCTCTACCGGACTATCTACAAAATAACCGGTAGACAGCAGGGGATCCGTACTCCCACCTTCCGTACCCCCACCTTCCGTACCCCCACCTCCGGAACATCCCATATAGACCATGAGAAACCCAAACATGATGACGGCCTTCGCCATCATCCAGATATGTTGTTTCATATTCCTCTCCATCGTCCTAAGGATTATGCAGGTTGGACTATCGACCTAGAAGCTGTTTAAAACCTCCTCTAAGTTCCAATATTGGTGTTGGCCCGATGGATTCGATACTCAAAATACTAAAGGTATTTCTCCGTTTAAATCCGTCGGGCTGCCTTGATCTTGAACCTGATTGAAGGTTTTAAAACAGCTTCTAATAAGACCCTCATCGAAAACCAGACAAGGTGTTATAGTCTCCTGATTTTTTGATAAAAACTCGTTTATTCAGGACGGGCTCGAATCGTGCGGCCCGATAACATATACATTCTCCATTGACATAATATCCGCGAGTTCCTCAGTATAATTCCCCGCAACCATGATATAATGGAGGTTTGCGATACTCTGAAAAAAGCGATTAACATCCCCAATTTCCATTTCAACTCTATTTGCGCAGAACCTTTGAATATCACTGCCGGGATACATAGGCTGATCCGTATCGTCAATACCTGTACAGGTTGTTCCAGGCCAGACCAAAAAAGCCTTCAGGTCCTTTGTGTATGAGCCCATAGTCACATCGATCCCGACCGGAAACTCGACTTTCGGAACAAGGCCTGTTCCGAACCCATGATAATCATGAAGACTGTAGGGCAGCTGAGGAGAATCGGCCCCCATCAATTTCAACGGTGCAGCACAGTGACGAAGCACGGTGCTGGATCTCTGTTTGTCTACTGAGGCCACATTGGCAAAAAATGACGATCTTTCACTGATCTTCTCAAAAACCATCGAAGAGAGCAATCCGCATACATCCGCTTCACAGGATGCAGTGATTCCTTCATCCCGCAGTCGCGCGAATGCAAGGCATGGAATCGGCAAAATCGGTGAGTTATTCAGGGTGAAACTCAGACAATCGATAGAGATTGCCGACAATCCCTCCTCATCGATAATGGAACGTAATAGAATATACAGCCTGCACTGATCGAGAAGTACATTAGGCGGAACATCATCAACCCCCATAGCTTCATCTCTCCATCTCTCCATTTCCTCCATGGCACTGGATTCATCAATGTCTTCAAGAAGCGTTACTAGCTCATTTACCGGCCGGTACATTATCTCGACGCCGGTGTGATCATATACATATTCTTCCCTAAGATTATGTGCCGGCACGCTGACAGAGTCAAAGGGCCTGCCGTAGATCAGAGCCTTTCTATCCAGGATAAATCCAGGGGATGGAGTTCCTTCTAACACTTCGACTCCTCCCGTTCCCCAGCCATCCCGAATATATCCGGGGGATACGACTTCTCTTAACATCTCGATGATTTCCATCTCCGACACAGCGAGCTTCACATGAGCGCCCTCTACGCGTAATTCGGCCACGAAATTTGCATCTATCATGATCAAGTCTTGATTTGGAGAATAAACCAGAATGGGAATATCAAGTTTGCCCATATACCGGGACAACATCCCGTAATTAAAAATCAAACGGCGCCCCAGACATACAAAGAGAATATCCGCGCCTTCATCACGAATGGATTCCATTAAATTCCATGGATTCCCAAAGTTGACGTCAATCAAACCAACTTGCAGATCGATTCCATGATTGAATCTTATGGAGTCTATCATTTTTATATGTTCTTCAGGGAATTCGCTCAGACAAAGCAGTT
Source organism: uncultured Desulfobacteraceae bacterium (assembly GCA_964520425.1). Taxonomy (GTDB): domain Bacteria; phylum Desulfobacterota; class DSM-4660; order Desulfatiglandales; family HGW-15; genus JAFGFY01. The sequence goes on along the minus strand of CAZFMX010000034.1, from coordinate 14,339 downwards.
TGTTATTCTTCTCCCCATAACCTCTACCGATTCGAGGTTTGGGCAGGATTCCCGTTTCTCTCGCATATATGCTCGTACCTGCTAGTGTTGAACCCACAACGGCCATGGCGGTCGTTTTGATAAAATCACGCCTTCCTACATAAAGCCGTTCTTTATCTTTAGCCATCATCTTTCTCCTCTTTTTTGCAGGTTCGCATAGATAAAATCTCATTTCACAACCAGTGAGTACTCTTCACTCATAGCGGAAAGCCTCAAGCAGCCCCCTCGAAGGGGCTCAAAGGATAGAGGCTTTTCTGTTGTGACTGGCGGGAGGACGCCTTCTTTTCGTGACTTATCTGTGGGGGAAGCCCTGGCTTCCCGTCTCAAAGAGACGGGAAGAACAGCGGAGGGGGCAAGTTTCCCTCGCAGATAAGTCATTGAAAAGACCAGACCGGGAGCCTCGGAACGGAAGAAAAGCCTCTGCCCTTTGAGCTTATCTCCTTGTACTAAGAAACCATTCGTTTCTCGCCGGAACGGTAGAACCTTTCCGGGTCCACCGCCAGAGGCGGTGGGTTTAGATCACAACTAAGAAGATACCGTAGTTCCGGGCGAATTGGGGATTTTCGTGAAAAGATATAATAAAACAGTCCAGTGTCGTGTCTCAGAAATAGCTTTCATTATCCTGAATAGATCCAGAACGAATAGCAGAGGATCTATGGCGTAGATGTAATTATGTGAGTTACTTCTGAGACACGACACTAGTACCGTGTCAAGTGTGAAAAGTAGGGTAACATTTAAGTTTGTCAACTTTCACGGTTATACATATTCATGTGGTATAGGGATCTCTTTTCACTTGACACGGCACTAGCGCCATTCATCTATTAACGCACTGCCGGAATAGCCATATTCAGAAGCTTTCCATAAAGGGCTTGTTCCTCCACCCACAACAATCAGGTTTATATTTTCCGGCATGTAGAACGGGGTGATCAGCGCATCATCAGGCAAGGATTTCCATGAAGCAAAAGGTTCCGTACCTTTATGAGCTTCAGGCGACATCAGCATATCAATATGGTCGCTTTTCCAGAAATCTCCGGCAGGCATCTTGATATTCTCTGAAAGATGGCGGCAGTAATCCATTTTGGTATTGAAACCTTCGTTGTCTTTTAGATTGGCAGCTAGGAGCGGATCCATAATGATAGTAGCCCTGGAATTAATCGGCGGTATGGCAGCAAATTGACGGCTCAATTCCTCGGCAAGGGGACGATTAGCAGCGCAGCAGATACTGTTAACCACCGCCCATCCCCTGAAAATACTGACGACACTTTCCTCGGGTTTAAAACCTTTGTCAACATGGAAAGGCGACCAGACGCTCCTCTCCTCGTTCTCGGCGACGCACATATTGTTGTATAGCTCGTTACACCCTTGTGAACTCCATAGGGTTCTTTTGACCTTGGCGTATCCTCCACAGATACTCATCAGCGTCCATGCTCTGCCGATAACAGAGTTGGCCTGGTTTATCGGGCTGAATGCTCCTATTCCTGAATTCATCCCAAGCTCATTACGGATAGGACCGTTCATGAGAAGTATGTTTCCAAAAGCCGTGGTCGAAGGAGTAAGGGATGATTGTCCCATGGAAGCTATAGCAAGTATCACGGGAAGGTATTCCGGCTTAGCTCCGGCCATCACCGCAATAACGGCAACATCACGCACCGTGTATTTGATGATTTCATGATGGTCATGATCATAAGCCAGACCGACTTCCTCATCGGAAGAACGTTTTGTGCCCGTTAGCATTCTTTCCACACGCTCTTCTGTCGGAAGAATGATCGGCAGTCCATCCGTCCATCCCCTATCATAGAAGAATTGCTGTAGATTATCCTCTGTATCCGGCTTGATAACTAACTCAGAAGTCTCAAATCCGGTAACAGAAACAGGTCCCTGCTGCCTCTTCTTCTGTGGCTTGGTCAACACATTGATGATTTCATCGATCACAGGTTTTCCTGTTTCAGGGTCATTACCTTCAAGGAGTTTGTTATGAAGGACTTCAGGAGACGCGCCGATAACGGGATTAGGGGTGTATATGAAGGGTAAAGCCACGGCTTTCGGGTCACTTTTTGTTACTGATTCCATAGTATAGGCAGAAATGGGCGCAACAGGAATACCGTAGTTCTGCTCCAGGTTGACGCCGCTTCCAGCAACTGCTGAAACGCAGCCCGGTCAACCGGCTACACCAAGCACGACACCATCGCCATTCTCTTTGATTTCATCCCAGAGGTCATTATTGTCATCAGAGAAGACAAATCCCGGTTTGCGCCTGGGGATTGTTTTCACAGAAGGCATGTGATCAGCAAACCATTTCTGTACTTCCAGCATGAAGCTGTATCCGCCGCCAAAACCGATATCTACCAAGTAGAGAGTTTTATTCTCCAGTGTATCCAGTCGTTTTGCCAGGCCGGCTGAAGTCGGTTCAAAGCTGAATGTGTCGGGCGGGCCGGCAAAACCGGGTGGCGGCTCGTCCGGGGCCAGCTTCTGCCTCTTAATTTCAGGACTGAGTACTGAAATAAACGTTTCTTTTTCCATTTCATTCCCCTTTGATTTGATAGGAACCGGTTCTTTCAAATTTCAGCGTATTCAAGTTACCCTTTGATGTCAAGCCAAGCGCGGTCGTAGGGTATTGTGGTAAGAGTAAAGAGGACAGAAAGTTTCGGGAAGATGATGGTCGAAGGCCTATTCATCCCTGAGTAAAAGGAACAAGGGCAGTCCCGTTGCCGACAGGACAGCCCATAGAATAAAGGGCATACCAGGTCCAAAAGCGGTAAGACTGTTTCCCAGGGGAGGGGCCAGAAAGGCTCCTATCATGCCGAAAGTACTTACAAGACCCACCGCCGTACCGCTGTAAGTTGCACCTACTTCTCTGTTTTTTAGGACCATTACGTTCAAAAGCGCGAATAATCCGGTACGCAGGAAACCGTTCAATACGAGCAATATCCATACACCAGCATCAGGTATAAATGGAAGCAGTCCCATGGTTGAAGTCATGACCATAATAGCCATCATCATGACTCCTTTACGGCTGTCAAACCTCTCCGCGATGAGGACCACTGGAATGGCACCAAGGGTGCTGACACCGGAAAGTACTGTTATCGCGCTGTCCGCTGCAAGGGGTGACCATCCTACATCTCTCAGGTAGACAGGAAGATAGCCGATCATACCCATGCTCGATCCCCAGAAAGTCAGTGTGATTAGGCCTATGATCCATACAGGCTTGATTTTGAGCACACTGGAGAGGGACTGCTTATAGGGTATGGAGGATGATCTTTTAGCTGTCCCATCCTCAGAGACGGGCTCTCTTCCTGTGATAAGCCATAAAAGACCTAACAGGACGCAGGGTATGCCATAGAGGAACACCACATACCTCCAGCCTCCCAATAGGGGAGACAGGAATGTTGCGCTGAACATGGTGGAGATCATGGACCCAAAACCCCATACGATGTTCAGAAGGGCATTGGATATTCCCAGTTCCTTTCCCTGAAACCATACTGCTGTGACCTTGGGAACAACGCTCGGCATTGTCGCTGCCATAAGTCCGAACAGGAACATGGTAGTGGCCATTGTAACAAAGTTGAATGCCAAACCCCTCGCAGCGCCAAAAATCCCTGCCATGATACATATCGCAGTCAATGCGCGTTTTACTCCGAAACGGTCAGCCAGCAGTCCTCCGGGAAGACCGATCAGTACGCCGGCGAATGGGTCCATGCCCCATACCGTACCTATGGCTATCATGCTTAATCCGAGGTCGGTTGATATTTCCTTGAAGAGCACAGGCATGCACATACGGGACATACCGGCGATGAAAAAGTATGCCAGCGTTGCAAGACCCAGCACATACCACCTGTAATTAGAGTTTTGGGTATTTGCCATGAAAGAATCTCTTACATCTCCGTTATGCTTTTAACGGCGTAAGGGAGTTTAACCTTTCTAAAGTGTTTATATCAAGTAAGATTTCATGAAAGCTTCAAAATCCAGGATTGATCTTGGAAAGGAATAGTTTGTTCTTGATAGGAGATTAAGAATATTTTGTCTTTATGACATATTTCCTGTTCGGCGATCGAATCAACATCATCCATTGAAAAGGAAAAGCCTATGGACACCCATTACCTGCTGCTGAAGCAACACTGATTGCACAAGACTCGGTAAATCCCTCCCATGCGACGCACTTGGATATCTCATAAGCCATTTCCCTGAAGCACTTATTCCATGGTCCCCCAGGTTTCGATGGATTGGAACCTTCTGGATTCGGAGGGCAATGTGTAGTAGTTGCATCAAAGCAGCCACTGGTCGTTTTTGGATTCCGGGCGTCATGTGTCGGATCAATCGGGTCTGTTTCATTAAAAATGACGGCAAGATTGTCTGCTCCTCCCATTGGCTGAACCGCGACAGTCCATAGGACATAACGTCTATTACTGTCGATTTGAACACGATAGACTTCCAGATCAAAGGAAGTTTGCATCTGTGTGTATATCTTAGTGAATATTCGTATTATTCCTGACTCTCCCTTTGAGTTCTCGAAGTGGATCTCTTTTGCAGCACTGCTGTTATTCCCAGGAACGGGCATGAAATTCATTCCAAATATCATTCTGTCAAGCTCTCTTAAGGCAGGCACTTGCTTATGGAACTCTCCTATTGGAATGTTAGTCTTCAGATCTGTAATCGTTGCTGTTGTCTTGAGCGGCACAGACTCGATCGTTTCCGTGGATCCTTCTTTTGGAGGTTGTTGCGCCAGGTTGATGTTCGTAGAAAAGAGTATTACAGATAGACATAACAGGACAGTATTGAGGTATTTTCCGATTTGTATAGTCATTGAAGTCGCCTCCTTAAGGTGGGTAAGGTGGGGACCATATCCACCGTTGAGCCATTTTTGGCGCTCTTTTTGGAGCGGAGAGTGGCCTCAAAACGTTCCCCGAAAGGTGGATCCGGGGCTTATGAATCTACTTCCTTTATTTGAAGGGCATTCAGATAATCCTGCAGCGCAAAAACCTTCAAGCCGGTGGTTTTGATAACCGCCGGTTCTATTCTCTACTGCGATTCCAGTCTCTTATGCAGAGACTCGGCAGTCTCCACGAATTTCTTGTCGTGGGCTTCTCTCCCCTCTGTGAACATAGAAGGATACCATTCTATCTTCCGGAGCCCATCCATGACCGGCCCGAGTTTATCATAGGGGATTGAAATAAGAACCGTCCTCGCTGGATATACCTGCTTAGCGGTCATGCCATGGGATATCTCCGTCACGAGGAAATTAACCTCACCACTGATATAAGGATATGTCAACAGCCAAGAGCACTCGATGACCGGAGTCCCCACACTGGACCACATCTTGCCGGTAGCAAAACACATAGCCCTCAGGATAATTTCCAAATGTCTGTTATCTGAAGCCAGAATCAACACGTCCGGATCATAGGTCAGTTTTTTTAGTGGGGAGAAGGCGACGTATCTGACACTGTCTCGTTCCAGCTTGGTAATGTAGTGATAGAGACGACGGTTGGCACGGGCTTCTTCAAAAATGTGCAGTTCTTCACCGATGTGACCGCTTTCAAAGACAGGATCAGTCTCCGCCATACCTGTAATAATAGGCCCTACACAAGTGAAGTTGTCCAATTCCGCGTAGAACGGCTCCCCGCACTGGCCTTCCTTCATCATCTCGCAAATGGACATCTTTTTCTGAAGCTTGGTAATACCCTCCGGCTTGAAGAGCAGGAACTTCACACCCACCGGCTTAAGATCCAGTTCAAACTCATCAAAGATGGATAAATCACGCGTTAAGGCTTTCATCATTAACCTCCGGATTTCAGTTTATGGGATTCTATATCGCCACGGATTTTCTTTCAGTGAAGAAGTCCCGACCTTTGGTCGGGGTTCTTCACTTGGTTCAGTAGTAACCATACTCATTGACGGCTTCCACCATGGCCTGGAGGTTCTCCAGCTTGGGGTTCTCCGCGAAACAACCGGGAGACATGATGAAACCACCATCCTTGCCGGCGACCTCAATGAGGTTCTTACAGTAGGCTTTCACATCCGCCGGTTTACCGGCAGCAATTAACGAAAACGGTATATTGCCCATAAGCGGGCAATCCTTGCCGAGAATCCGCTTGGCCTCTCCCATATCCGTCCGGTCGAAGTACCATAACACGGAGCCGCGGGGGAACTGGTTGACATAATTGAGACGAGTGTTGTACCCCCCCTCGGCGAAAAGGTATTGTATCAGACCTTCGTCGATAAACGCATCCATGACCTTTTTCAAGGTCGGCCAGTAGAATCGATCGAATTGCTCCTGGGACATCCACCCGTCAGCCCCCTTGTGCAGGGGGTACATAACCATGAAGGCGTTATCAATCATCGGGGATTTGAGGATATTGTCTATGGTGAAATCGGCAATCACGTCAAGGGCCTTGAGAAGCTTATCCGGACGTCGGAATATGTCTTTCATAATGTTGGTGGTTCCCCGCAGGGTATCACCCAAGGTATCGAACGGGGCCTTGCAAAACGCTCCCATCATAGTCCCGGGGAATCCCCAGGATGCCCCCATATTCATGTACTGAAGCATGTCGGCGTTGTTTCTCTGGAACGCTTCACCAACCTTGAGCAGTGTTTTGAGCATCTCCTGTACCGGGGGCATGGCCAGTAGTATGAATTGGCCGACATGAACATTCTCGGTAATATTGGTGAAGGGCTGGAACATCCTGAATCCCTCAAGGGCCCCGAAGCAGCGGGGGAGGTATTTGCGCAACCAGAAATCGGAAGGGTCGTGGATTAAGTCGTCATACTCATCGGCAGTCATGTATTCACCCTCGATGAACTGCCAGCCGGGTGCATCGTTGGGAAGACCGTGCCCGGGCCAGCTGTATAGCCTGTAATCCAGTAGGTCCAGTGCTTCTCCGGACATGGCCATGGGCAGGGAAAAAATTTCCAATTCCCGGCTGTATTTCTCGTTGAATTTCATGTAGGCCTCAATGGCCTTCTGAGGCTCGTAGAAGGCCGTATACCCATTCAGGCCGGTCATAGTCAGGGGAAGGTTACCCGCATTGATATTCAACGGGACCCGGTCAGGTTTCTGCAGGTTGTAAACAGCAAGAAGTCTCTTGACTCGGATTTCATAATTCTTTTCCGCTTCAGGACTGACAAACTGAACGTTCTGGCCGGATCTTCTGAAATTCTCCAGCCGATGAGCGCGCTTCTGTTCGGGTGTCATTTCTACCCAGTTTTCGGGCTTGTTGACCATGTGACTTGTCCTCCTTTCAATATTCTCAGGGGCGTTTACATTCATACAAATGATTCAAATCGTTCAAATAATCCGTGAATCTGACAGGATTTCGCGGTTCCTCTCTCGATTCATAACATGCTTGCCCGCCTTTGGAGAAGCACCCGGCTCTATAGTCCCCTATGCTCAACGGTTTCAGCATAGTTTTTTTTATTTCATCTATAATCGGAAGTCAATCCAAGACTCCTCTATTCCGACTTTCAGCCGGTAAAGGACTTTGGATTCTTCAGGAATACAAGGCCCCGCCCAAAGGGCGGGGCCTTGTCAATAAAGGAATTAATACTCTAAGGCATTCACTCTACCAAATTGAATTGTTGCCATCTCCCCGATAGGTATCGAAGCATGAATGTAATGCTTAACACGATAACAAATCCGACAAACAAGAGCCATGAGTGGGTTGGAGATATATGCCTGATCTTTATCAAATAGTATTGTCCCATCATCATAAGCCAGTGTAAAAAAATTGAGACAAACATGATCCATACCGTATCCCCAGCGCCTCTTAGAGCACCGCCTATAATGACCAGACAAGCGTCAAATATGAGATACAATGATGTTAGCCGCAGGAGTATAATACCAAGGGGCAACACATCCGCAAACTCTGCAATATCACTTGGGATAAAGACATGCACTAAGTGTTCAGTTGCGCTCAGGAATATAGTTGACATCATCATAGCCCAGGAAAGTGCGACAATCACACCTGAAAGGCAGGCCTTTTTAGCCGACAGTATATCTCGTGCTCCCAACCGCTGTCCGACTAGGGCTGTCGATCCGATGCCTAATCCGAGAATGGGGACCACCGAGACAAGATCCCAGTTGAATGCGATAGTCACGGCTGCTGCCACCGACTTACCATAGGATTGGAACAATAAGAGAAAAATGGTAAAAGCAGAGATATTCAATGTCAGCTCAATGGCGGATGGAAACCCGTACCGCACCAGCTTCCGTAACAGGTCCTTGTGAATGACAAAGGATTCATCTATCCGGAACTCCTTTCGGTTCGACTCTCGGAAATAGGCGAAAGCCAACAAAAGAAGACTGCCAAAAATGCCAATGAGAGTACCAAAAGCCGCTCCTCGAATACCCATGGCCGGAAAACCAAGCTTACCGAAAATGAAGACATAATTAAAAGGAACATTTAGCACCATTGCCAAGAAATTCGCGATCATGACGATCCTCGTCCTGCCTATTCCTGCGAAGAATGAACTAAAGACAGTCCGAAAGCAGGAAACGAGAGAACCATAGATGAGTACGGACAAGTAAGCATACTCCAGTTCAACAACATCCGAAGTGTGGCCTGATTTTATAAAAAGCCACTTTGCCTGATTGGCTATGAAGATCATTATCGGATAGCTGAGCAAAGAAATAATGAGCCCCTGGGTCATAGCCTTGGAGCAATAGGCCTTCTTACCCGCGCCGTAATGTTGGGCCACAAGAGCATTGACATAACTGACAATGCCCAGGAATAGCGACATGCAAAGGAAGGTGGTCATGGAACCACTCATACCCGCAGAAAGGTGCTCTCTTCCCAGTCTTGAGAGGAATAGCCTGTCCGTAAACATCATAACCGTCTCCGTCCCATAGCTAATCATAACGGGCGTAGCTATGGTTAGGAGTGTTTTAATGCCTCCGGGGCCTCGATACAATTCATCTATAAACCGATCCTTTTTCATGGTTTCACCTGTTATTGAGCGAATTCACTCCTGACGATTTCTGATTTTTCCCCAAAAAAAAACCCCGCAAGAATTTGCGGGGTTTTATATGTAAAGAGATAGTAATAGCTATACGCAACCCCGCCAACAAAGACCATAGTGGTCCAGAAGAGAACGATTAATAATTGTCCAGGCTACGTATTTCATGAGATATATACCCTATTCCTTTCCTTGAGATCTGGCAACTTATACGAATCTACAGAGATGTCAAGGAAAAAATCACATGACCTGAGAAAAAGTCTTACAATTAAACAGGAAGAGCTTTTCTTGCCTCCCTGTCGGGATCATTTTTCACTTCGCAAACATCGTCTAATATCATCGTCTCCCCTTCTTCCGAAGTATATCGTGGCCAGTCAGGAAGTCCTCCGCCGTTCGGATCGCCCATCTTCATGAATTGCAGTAATGAACCCGCCATTTTTGTCGACAGTTTCCTTGGGCGAGCACCCCCTCCGGTATGGGTCAGCATGAGGTCGGTGTTGTAGAACCAGAAACATATATCCGAACAATGAAAAGCCCTCATGCGATTGTCGAACAATGGCGGCTGCCACCCGAACCAAGCCATATAGACCGGAGCATTTTGTTTGGATTTTTCATCGGCTAAGGCCACGGTTCTTTGCCGATTGCTGCTAATCAGCGACCAAATCTCAATAGGCTTTTTGTAGGGAAACGTTTTTGCATAGCTAGCGACAACTTCTCCGGCTTTATCGCCGAACCCGACACTAAAACCCGCTCTTTCCTTGATTCTCTCGGCAACTTCTTCCAGCGTAATTTTTTCAAGTGACGCGTCATCGCGGCTTGGCGACATTTCATTGAATGTTGAGCAAATGATCATGGGAATGTCCGAAGCCGTAGGCGCAGCTTCAGGGTAATAGGGATGCTGAGGCAGATAAAATCCATCTACGACCGGGCTGAAGCCTCTTCGCATTCCCCCCGGACCGGAGGATGTTTCTCCAGTCAATTTCTCTAATGCCCTCGAAGCGATTGTATAATACTCCTTCCAGGGCAGTAGCTGCAGTTTATCAACCTCAGATTGCTTCAATCCGGCTTCATTTAATACATAGGCCCCTAGTTTTTCAGAATAGTCTTTATCTCCCGCTTGTAGCGAGGCGCCGCTTAAGACTACCGCTTTGTGGAACAGCCCTTTCGCTGAAGGCATAGCCGTCAGCGTCGTGACTTTGGCGCCTCCCCCCGATTGTCCCATGACGGTTACATTCTCCGGGTCGCCGCCAAAATTGGAGATGTTATCACGTACCCATTCCAAGGCCGCTACGATGTCAAGCATCCCTACATTGCCCGAGGCCGCATATTTATCTCCTCCCACTCCGGCAAGGTTGGCGAAACCCAATGGTCCAAGACGATGATTAACGGAACAAAAAACAACATCTCCATAGCGACTCAGGTTTTCTCCGTTATAACCATCCTGCTCGATTCCATTACCGTTCGTAAATCCTCCGCCATGCAGCCAAAACATAACGGGTCTTTTTCTGCCGTCGCCGTAACCGGGCGTAGACACATTTATCCGCAGACAGTCTTCACTCACATCATCATAATTCCAGTGATCCGTAAAGGATTGGTAAAGATTTGCATATCTGTTTTCCATATTTTGCGGGGCTGAATTTCCCCACCACACCGCAGGAAAGATATTCGTCCAAGGCTGCGGCTTTTTCGGCGGCATAAAACGGTTCTCTCCGGATGTATCGGCACCGTAGGGAATACCCAAAAAATATTTGATGTCCCTGAGAATGTACCCTCGTACCTTTCCATAAGCAGTATCGGTGACGGCAATGTCATCCCCGATATAAAGCACCTGTTCATCACCATTATTCCCGTTCTCAGCTGCGGAGGTGCAGGCGGATGACATAAGCATCGGACCGACGCTCAAACCAGCAGCAGCCTTCCCGAGTGTCTGCAAAAATTCACGTCTATTCGGCTTCATAGCGTTCTTCTCCTTTCAATGAAGTTAATAACGAAGGGGTTATTTCCGTTAGAATTGCGTGGGGCTCTTATGTTGATAAAAAATTTCCTTTTCGTGGATGAAGTATATGGATTCCTGGACTATATGTCAAAATATGATTGTCCATGATGCTATGAGCGCCTATCGTTATGGGAAAGACTATCCGGTTCTCGAGGGGAAGGACCTGAGCAAGAAACAGGTATTGGCTATCGGTTGTCCGGAGTTCTGGAGATTATTCGGATCGACTCAATAGAACCCTGTATAATCTATTTACGGATCAAATAATAAATGAGGTATGGGCTGCTCCGTCAAGACGATATCTCAGAAAAAATTCCACACATTTGGAGGATTTCCTGAAAGCTTGTTGTAGCGAAAAGGAAATCCAGCATGCAGTGCTGCAGGAATTTTCAAAATAAGTCTGAGGATTTATGATACGAGAGACTAGCTGTGGAGAATGGGCTTATTGTGTGTTTGCACGTTTAGGAAAGACTCAAAATGAGGCGAAAATATTGATCAGCAGATTCCCGTCTTCGTGTTTAGGCCCCCCTACGGTCACTTCGCTATCGTTAAGAAGGCCCACGACTGTCTGAAATATCTGTTTGTTATCCCTGAATATTTCCACCTGGAGGGTCACCCGATTACCATCTATCCCCTTTGAAGTGATCTTCATCGAACGGTTCCCGGGGAGTGAAATCCTGCCGGAGCTATTTTGATTCAGTTTCAGGTTATCCCGACTCAAAAGCTTGTAGGATGAGTAGCCAAAGATGTCTTTCATTCCGTCCTTGAAGCTCTTAAGATTGGGATCACTCTGACCGGGCTTTTGGGATGCGAGGATGGTTTTGACACTCAGATTAATGGTTGTTTCTGACCAGGCCTGATCTGCTTGAGCGATGAGGACTGAAACGATAACGGTGCATAAGAGGTTGATTCCATAAGTTTTCATAGGCTTTGTCCTTCAGGGCGTTCATTGAACCAAAGGATCGTTTGATGGGTCCTGGGGGCTTCAAGAATGATGATGGATGAGACATCTCCGGAAACAGAGGTAACAATAGCCGACGGGCTGTCGGGAACAGGGGCCCGCAAAACGGCGATAAGCAAGAGGGCCACACATGCCGTGGCTGTGGCAGAGACTAGAATCTTCCTTGAAAAAAAAGTGTCTTTCACTTTGGCCCACCACGGAGCCTCTGCTCTCCGAAGCCGGTCCAAAACACGCTCCTCGGTTTCCCGGGTGTCAACCCCGACAGATTGACGAGCGAGATGGGCCCCGTATTGACTGGAAATCGCCTTCAGCTCTTCAAGGATCTTCTTACAGGAAGAGCATACGAGGATATGGCTTTCCACCTGAGAGCGTTCCACCTGGTCAAGCTCCTCATCGTAGTATCGGCTGATTAACTCCGAATCACAGTGAGAAAGATTCCCCTGCATTTCAACTCCCCCCCTGATTACTTTCAAGGAATTCCTTCAGTCTCTGCCTGGCATAAAAGAGTCTGGAACTCACAGTGCCCTTCTTCAGGTTTAATTGTGCTGCAATGTCGTCATAGGAAAGCCCTTCCAGTTCCCGAAGGACAAATATGGTCCGTGCCTCTTCCGGCAATGAATTTAACCCTTTATTCAATGTTTTTTCAAGTTCCTTTTTTTGGTACATGGCTTCCGGGCCGGAATCTTCGCTTTTCAGCTCCGGTCTAACTTCAGTCCCCTCTGTTTCAAGGGGCTGGTGTTTCCATCTGAATCTTCTCCTTGCCATCCTCCGCCAGTTCAGGGATTCGTTCACCGTAATACGTCGTAACCAGGTGAATAACGAGGATTTTCCTCTGAATCCCTTGATATTGGAACAGACCTTTAGGAACACCTCCTGAACGATATCCTGACTCTCCTCTCTGTCCAGGGTGATTCCGCAGGCCAGACTGTAGAGTCTTGATTGGTATTCCCGAACGAGGACTCTGTAGGCCTCTTCTTGCCCTTTCCTAAGCCTCTCGATCAGCTCATCTTCAGTCCAGCCATAGCTCATTTGTAGTATTAGACACCGTTTACAGAGAAAAACTCAATCCATTGTAAAGCATTCTAAGTCCTTGAAAGCCTATTCCAATAGGAGTTCGGGAATTTCTTGGAGAAGGCGAATTAAATTCAGTGGGCCTTGATCCGCGTACCCCCGAAGTATGGCGGGCGGGTCACTAAGCCAACAATATACAAATAGAAAGATTTTTATGCTTCCCTTGAACGACCATCCGCCCGCCTAGGTGACAAAGAATGCCGCTCAAGCGAGAAAGCTCTTCGCCTACGAAAAGAGATTGCTGAGCTCCCATTGGATCCCATATTTCCTTAAAACGAAACGATTACAAACTGTTCAGTTTTCGGTCTAAAAACCTGGTTAATTCCTCATACTGGTTACTGGAGCCGGCAATCTGCCTCCTCTTTTCAGGAAGTCCCTGGAAGAATAGGGGTTCACATCCATCACAGGCGCCTTACCAAGGAGTCCCCCAAAATCGACGGATTCTCCTGCCTTTTTTCCCGGGACCGGAATAACCCTTACGGCGGTCGTCTTATTGTTAATGACACCAATCGCCAACTCGTCGGCAATAATCGCGCTAATGGTCTCGGCCGGGGTGTCGCCGGGGATAGCGAACATGTCAAGCCCTACTGAACAGACGGAAGTGAGGGCCTCCAGTTTATTCAAGTCGAGAGCCCCCTTCTTGACCGCCTCGATCATACCCGAATCTTCGCTGACCGGGATAAACGTCCCGCTCAAGCCTCCTACATTGCCGCTCGCCATGGCACCGCCTTTTTTTACGGCATCCATGAGCAGTGCCACAGCCATGGTCGTCCCGTGTGCGCCGACAGATTCGATTCCAAATGCCTCGATAATATTCGCCACAGAGTCCCCTTGAGCGGTGGTGGGTGCCAATGAGATGTCCACAATCCCGAAGGGGACATTGAGGTTCTTGGCGAGTTCCCGACCGATCAATTCCCCGCTTCTCGTGACCTTGAAGACTGTTCTTTTGATGATCTCTGACAGCTGTGTGAGGTCGCAATCCCTGTTTTTTTCCACAACACTGTGCACAACACCCGGACCGCTCACACCGATATTCAGTGACGTATCAGGTTCCCCGATTCCATGATAAGCCCCTGCCATAAAGGGATTGTCTTCAGGGGCATTCGCAAAGGCAACAAATTTCGCGCAGCCAACCGCGTCTTTGGTTTTTGAGGCTGTCTCTTTGAGCATTGGACCGAGCATATTGATGGCATCCAGATTCATTCCGGCAACGTTGGTGCCCACATTCAAGAATGAGCAGACTCTATCGCTTGAGACAAACACGTCCGGCAAAGACTCGATCAGAACCCTGTCAGAATCGGTGAGTCCTTTCTGTACAAAGGCACCGAA